>NZ_CAXBHS010000009.1:0-138329 GCF_963975625.1 uncultured Porticoccus sp. | reverse complement strand
TTTCATCTTGGAATCACACCCGCCCTCCAGACTCACTTCATATTGGACAAGGCTAGGCCTAGATTTTTGTTGAGCAGCCCATTAGACTCCCTATCCTCAGGCAGATTTGCCCGTTTTTTTTCAATACCCAGAGGGAGTCGATATGAATTTTGTAAAGTTACTTGGTATTTCGGTATTAATCTTGGGTCTGGCTGCTTGTGGCGGTTCTGATAACGGTACTAGCGAAGAGCAAGCTGCAGCAGAAGCAGCCGCAGCTTTGTCCCCTGAAGAAAAAGCCGCCGCAGAAGCCAAGGCCAAAGAAGAAGAGTTAAAAGCAATTGAAGAAGCAAGAATTGCTAATGAAGAAGCAAGAAAGAAAGCTGCTGAAGAAGCGGTACCTCTTCCCAAGGAAAAGATTCTGCCTGAAGGCATGGTGGAAGGCAGTGTTGAGCACTCCATCTGGTTGAACAATCAACAATAATTAAAAATAGCAGGTCTGTTCTGGCGCACAACCGGTTAATTCCGGTACCAAAACAGACCTGCTTTTTTTATCGCTTTTTTGGTACCTCTCTTTTTAGCTATTTCTGGTAGCGTATCTTTAGTCTCAGCCGCTACCAATCGCATGACTTGTCATCGCCAAGCGTCACCGCTCCAGTTTTACTGGTTGAGCTCAGGCTGTTTTACTTCCTTGGCGGGTATACAGGGTCGTCCACTTTGCTTCCTGACAGGACACCCTTTCTTGACATGTTGACGCGTTTCGATGATTGATTCGATCGCCGCTCTCGGGTTGCTGTTGATATTTTTCTGGCAGTAGTTGTCCATCCATTCAGCCACCTCGCTACCCTTGTTTGTGCCCAATACCCCCTGAGGGTGTTTTCCTGCATATTTGTATTCGTTATAACCTGCCACAAAACCCTGTAACCAGTTGAGTGACGGACTGTGGTTATTCTGCTTGCGGACGTCTATCCATTCAGAGCAGTTTTCAGCGATTTTATCGGGTGAGGCATAGAGAAGTGGAGTGATTAAGAGCCCTAGTGCGAGCAGACAGTATTTCATTTATAGGTTCCTTAGAGTAGAGAGAGTCGGGTAATGCTTATACTCTGGCGAATGTCTTGTGCAGAATCGAGAGATTCAAACAACTTTAGCCGTTAAGCGCAACAGGGCTTGCCAACATGGGTTTTTGATTTCCGCTGATTGTTTCTGCGCACTACAAACTGGCCTTCTTTAGTAAAACCCCACATTCGAGATGATGGGTATAGGGAAATTGATCAAAAACCGCAAAATGTTCAATTCGATGGCTGTTGCCGATGACTTTCAGGTTTTCTCTCAGAGTTAGTGGGTTGCAGGAGATATAGAGAATGTTGTCGAACTTCATGGCCAGTTGAAGCGTCAGGTCATCCAGCCCGGCCCTTGGTGGGTCCAGAAAGAGGGTGCTGAAACTATAGCTGTCCAGGTCGATATGCTGCAATCTGCGAAACGGGCGAACACCATCCAGGGCCTGACAGAAGTCCTCGCTGGACATTCTTACAATGGTGACATTATCAATGCTGTTGCTGTATAGATTGGCGGTTGCCGATCGCACTGAGATTTTAGAGATCTCTGTTGCCAGCACACGATTAAAATTTTGTGCCAGGACACAGGTAAAATTACCGTTACCACAGTACAGCTCCAGGAGGTCACCACTACAGTCGCTGGTCTTGTCCAGTGACCAGGCCAGCATGTTCTGATTAATGTTGGCATTGGGTTGGGTAAAGCCGCCTTCAATCTGCTGATATTGATAATATTTGTTATCGACGTGTAATCTTTCCAGGACATAGTCCCGCTCAAGGATAATTTTCTGTTTACGGCTTCTGCCGATGATCGCCACGCCGATACGTTGTTGTAGTGCCTCTGCGGCCGACTGCCACTCGTCATCCAGTTTCCTGTGATAGAGCAGTGTGATCAGCGCATCGCCACTCAACGTGGTTAAAAATTCCACTGAAAATAAACGCCTGCTCAATATCGAAGAAGCGTTGATTTCTATAGCCAAGGCCGTCATGAGACGATTGATCAATACAGAGCCAATCGGAAACTCCGTGATGATATAGGGCGTTTTCTGACCAGGCTCATTCATGGCAAAATGTGCCAGGCCGTTTTCGTGCCAGATACGAAATTCGGCACGCATCCGAAAGTGCAGTGGCTCTGATGGATAGACTTCTATTTTTTCAGGAAGAGGGATATCTCGGAAGGTGGTATGTAGCTCCTTGAGCTTTTCGTCAAGTTGCTGCTGGTAATTATCGGGATTAATGGTTTGCACGGATTACCTCACCATCAGGGGAGATTAAGCTGGATACTAAAGCAGCCCCTTAAAGAGGCTTATCCATTAAAGAGTGAGGTGAACAGTCAATGCGATACGGCTGGCCCGGCAAGAGAGAGTATTGCCTGTTTACTTCTTGTTCGCATCTCTCAATCGACGCTGTGCTTCCAGGTAGCGCGGCATTGGGCCGGCATCTTCATACACCTCGCTACCCTCTTCAACACGGATAACCTTGGAGCCGGGTATATAAGGCATTTCAGCTTCCAGTGTTTCCAGTGCAACGCTCAGCAAATGCGCCGCTATCTCGTTGGCGGGCAGTTGGTACATTTCGGAAAGAGCCTGAAGTTTAATCTGGTCTGATTCGTGTACGCTGATTGACGTGGGCAGTAGATCAGCATTTTCGGCTGATCGTTTCTCCCAGTCCTGAAGAAGTTGGGAAAAAGCCATTGGGCCCCCCTGATAGTTCATTGTTACCTCGACTACTGCGGCTAATCAAATTGTGTCAACTTAATGTAAAACATTCAGCTCCAAAAAGGTACGGCTTTTCAGCAGGAAAAACAGATTGAAGTTATGGGTTTTTGGGCTGCAGGCGGCCCAGTACTTAAGGGTATTGTACAAAATTTTTGATAAAAATAGGGAGGATAGTGGCCCAAATTGAAGAGAAGGCCTTTTTATCTCCTCTTACTTTCTTCCATCCAGGTGGAATGAAAAGTTTGCATGGCGCTGCGACACTTCATTAGCGTAAGCCTAGATCATTGTTGAAAAATTTTTCGGTAATCATCCAGGCTTGCATACGGCTTCCTTTAGATGAAAATGGTGGCTCATTCTTGGGCATGTTATAGCTTTTTGATATTAATTATTCTCTTCTCCCGATCGTAGTAAAAGGATTCCTGCCTATACTACAGATAGCAGCTAACCCCAATGAGCCTGTTGCAGTAAACGACTTGGGTGGCTGGATAATTTTTTGCTCATGTGGAGGAGAATGTATGAGACGCTATTACTTTATCAGTGATGAGCTGGATGATTTGAGCCTTATTGAGCGTGAGCTGGAAGACCATGGCATGACTAGGCCGCAAATCCATGTTTTGAGCCTCGATGATGACGGATTGGCACACCATCACCTGAATGACGTTGCTCCGCTGTTTCGTAAAGATGTGATTCGAGCAACAGCAGTCGCTGGTGTATTCGGTTTTCTTAGCGCTGTTCTGGTGATGTCCTTTGCCGTTTTCTCCGGCGCCACTGCGTCAATAGGCTGGATCCCATTTGTCATGCTGGCATTTGTAGTTATGGGCTTGATTACCTGGGAAGGTGGTATGTGGGGCATTCAACAGCCGAACTCCCGCTTCAAGCGTTTTCAGAAGGCCCTGGCAGCGGGTAAGCACATTCTTTATGTGGATGTAACGTCTGGGCAACGTTCAATATTGATGGGTGTTATCGAGCGGCACCCCGGATTGGAAAACGCTGGCAGCGAGGATTCGTCCAATGGGTTGCTGATCAGCGCTGAAAACGGTGTGCAGCGTTTTGCGAAATGGGCACCCTGATGAGCGACTTCTTGAACCGGGATAATCGTCAGCTGATCTGAAGAAACCCGGGACTCATGCAGGGCGCCCAGAGCCATCGTGGATGTAGTCTCCCGTTTATTTTACTCGGGGGGCTACTCTGTATCTGGTGAGCCAGTCGTCTCCAGCTCGCTGGTTTTGGCCGCGAGGATAAAATCGTTGCGGTGCAGTCCGCGGATCTTGTGGCTCCACCAGGTAACCGTCACCTTGCCCCACTCGAGCAGGATAGCAGGGTGGTGCTGAACTTTTTCGGCCAACTCACCAACGTGATTGGCAAAGGTGAGCGCTTGCCGAAAGTTGCTGAAGTGGAAGCTCTTTTCAAGTTGTTTGATCCCGTCTCTATCCAGCACAGCCCAGCCGGGGATCTGTTCCATCAGAGAGTCTATTTGTGCATCGTCAACCCTGGGGGCATCAGCTCTACAGGCTTCGCAGTGTTCTTTGGCTAGTGTCATGATGAATGCTCCATAGTTTACTGGTAAGTGTTACAGGCAGTTTTTTGGAGGTGGCAAGCCGGCCAGTCTGGCGACTTGTTTAGCCGGACTTGGCGGGAATAGCTGCATCAGGTATATGCTTCGTGCTTTCCCTATTTCCAGATACTCGGCCATGAATTTTATCAGGGGTCGCATGGACGGCGAAAAGCCGTAGGTGGCATAGAATTGTCGTGCCAGAAGAATCACTTCAAGGTGAGCATCGGTCAGTTGTATTTCAGTTTTGGCAGCTTCCTGCCTGGCCCGGTTTTTAGACCAGGCAGGAAGTTTTGTTAGATGGTTGCGTGTCGTGGCCTCAGTCACCTGAGATCAATCGTTACTCATGCCAAGCAGGTGCAGAAGGCTGGTAAATACGTTATAAATCATCACATAGAGTGTAACTGTGGCTGATATGTAGTTGCGTTCACCACCATGAATAATGGCACTGGTCTGCCACATGATGACTCCGGAAGAAATCAGCAGAAAAATACACGACAGGGCCAAGGCCAGCCCTTGAATCTGCAGAAAAAAATTGGCGATGGCGGCAACGAAAGCCATCAAAATGCCGACCATCAGGAAACCGCCCATAAAGGACAGTTCCTTACGGGTTACCAATACGTAACCGGAACAGGCAAGGAAGATCAATGCGGTCCCGCCGAGCGCGGTTATTACCGGCTCGGTACCTGAGGTTGCCAGATAAAAGCTGATAATGGGTCCTAATGTAAAGCCCATCCATCCTGTCAGGGCAAAAACCCAAATCAGTCCGGCAGAACTGTTTTTGTTCTTTTCAACCATCCACAGACAGATAAAGAACGGCAACAGTGTCCACAGCCCCATATAGGGTGCATTGACCGCCATTGCCACGCCACACATGACGGCGCTAAATGCCAGTGTCATGGCCAGAAGCGCGTAAGTATTGCGCAGAACCTTGACGACTGAGGGGTCGAGTGTTGTTGTCGAACTAACTGATTTTTCGTATGCCATGGCTTTTTGAGCCTCCTGATGCTGAATTCTTACGTTGGACATATCTTACAAGCTGTAAGTTTCAAAGCAATGATTACCGTTCGTGATATTGACAATCTTCACTGGCTATCATTCGTCCTCGAAAAACCGCAGAATTTCCTGCCGTTGCGCCAAACCGTCCTGATAGCCCAACTCCAGAAGCTTGCGGCAGAAGCCTTTTGAAAAGAGTAGGTAGCTGGCTGTATTGACACCACCTCCCCTGGCGGTGGCGCCGGTGAGCCGAAGAAACATACGAATACTGCCTGGTAATTCATCCAGAAAATCGCAGGCAATCTTGTCGATGGGCTGGGATGGCAGAATCGCCAGAAATTTTACCGGTTTCAGATCAGTCAGGCCGTGTTTTTCCCGCTCGCTTTCAGATAGATGTTCTGAGAGACGATTGATATTTTTCAATGTTTCCAAATCGCTTTCTATACTGTCGATAAAAGCGCTACTAAGCATGTGTCCAACGATCTGGGCGATGGAAGGTGAGTGATTAATGGGTGGCGGTCGATTTTTGCCGTTGGGTGAATCACTGACACCGATAACAAACACCTTGTCTGCACCGAGGTTCAATGCGGGACTGAGCGGTTTGAGTTGCCTGACAGCACCATCACCAAAAAACTGGTCTTTGATTTGAATCGCCGGGAACAGGAAAGGAATGGCCGAGGAAGCCATGAGGTGGTCAATCGACAGTTCTGTGCGCAGACCCAGTTGTCGGGAAACAGCCCAGGACTCATGAACGTCTGAACCTTCAAAAAAGGTTACCGATTTGCCAGTGCTATAACTCATGGCTGTAATGCTGACAGCGTCGAGCTCCCCACTGTTAATGGCTTCCCGGATATGGCGAAACCGGACATAGTTATCCAGTAACTCCCGCAACGGGGTATTGTCCAGTAGTGCTTTTGGTTTTCCCAGGGCGTAGCCACTGTGAAAAAAAGACGCCAACATGTGAAAGCTGTTTTTAAGCACGCCAAAAAGGTCCGTGCGATAAACCTTGGCCGCATCCAGTTGGTGCCAGATGGCTTCCAGTTTTTTGATTCTGAGGCTGAAGGGTCCTGCCCGGCCGGCAATTGCCAGAGTATTGATAGCACCGGCGGAGGTGCCACAGATAATCGGAAAGGGATTTTTGACGTCTTTCGGCAAGGTCTCGGCGACCGCCTTTAGAACACCGACATGATAGGCAGCCCTTGCTCCCCCGCCGGACAGTACCAGGCCCACTTTAACCGGCTTGTCGTGTTTACCCATGATTTGTGCCAAAAATGGTTAGTAGATTAGTTTCCGCTATTTTTTGTTATCCGCCCATCAATCCCAGACTGACTGGCGAAACACCAGCCTGAACCCAAATCTGTCAAGGATCACCGGTAAGGGGAGTGCTGGCAATGGTTCAGTGGGTAACTATACTGGGCAAATATTCTGCTACCCGCAAGGTGGCTGGCGACAAGGATGTCCCGAATGTTATCTCCCTACCTGTTTGCCACTGGTATCTTCAGCGTCGCTTTCTGGTCTCAGCTACCGCCCCTTTGGGTGATTTTGCTGTTTGTGCCGGCTGGTTTTCTGCTGCGTCGGTTCTGGGCGCCGCCCAGTTTCCTGTTATTGGGTATGGTGTATGGATGTCTTTGGGGCTATGACACATTGGGGCATCAGCTGCCCGATGAGTTCATCGCCACGGATTTCACTGTGATTGGCGAAGTTTACGGGATCCCGGTGCGCGATGGGCGTCGGGTGCAGTTTAATCTTCGCCTGGATGAAGCCTCCACCAATCTCAAGTTACAGAAACTCCGGCTCAGCTGGTATGGCGATCAGGCATCGCTACAGCCCGGGCAAGTCTGGCAGTTACAGGTCCGCTTGCGGCGTCCCAGGGGTTATGTCAATCCCGGTGGTTTTGATTATCAGGCATGGTTGATTCAACAGGGTTTTTCAGCCACGGGGTATGTCAGGACATCCCCGCAGAACCGGTTGCTTGAGCAGCGCTGGTCTCTTGACCGACTGCGTTATCAGTTGCAACAAAAGATTGCCGAGAGCCATGTCAACGACGACGCACAGGCACTGATGTCGGCATTGACGATTGGTGATCGATCACACATATCAAAGGATCTTTGGTACCGCCTCTCATTGCTGGGCGTAATCCATCTGCTGGTGGTTTCTGGTCTGCACATCGGTTTCGTGGCGGCGATGGGCTACGGCACCGGTTCGTTGCTGGCCAAGTGTTTCACCCTGATCTGTCAACCGGTCAATGCCCGTTACACGGGGGCCGTCTTTTCCCTCGTTTTTGCGCTTTCCTACAGTGCGCTGGCCGGGTTCAGTCTGCCAACCCAGCGTGCATTGATTATGGTGATGGCCGCACTGGTTGCACTTTTGGCAAATCGTTACGTTGGCAGGGCCATGATATTTGGCCTGGCACTGGTCGGTGTCGCGCTAATCGACCCTCTGGCCATCATGGGTGCAGGTTTTTGGTTATCGTTCGGTGCGGTAGCGGGATTGTTGTGGCTGGTTCCGGCTGTGAATCATGTCCCGAAATGGCGGCTGTTTTTTCGGGTGCAGTGGCTGATGTTCCTCCTGTTGATTTTGCCGTTGGCCTTCTGGCAGCTACCGGTGGCCTGGTTCTCGCCATTGGTCAACAGCGTGGCTATTCCCTGGGTCAGTTTTCTGGTTGTGCCGCTCTGCCTGCTGGGTGTGGTGATTATCCCCATCAGCCCGGGTGTGGCTGAATGGCTGTGGTGGTTGGCGGGAAAGCAGTTGGAATGGTTTGTCCTCCTGACAGGCGAGCTCACGGTCCCAGCGTGGTTGCCACTTTATTCGCCATGGCCTCTGACTGGCCTGTCATTATTTCTGATGAGCTGTATTGCGGGGCTTGTTTTGTTGCCCAGAGGCATTCCCGGTCGCTATCTGGCGATTCCCCTGGCGGTTGCACTGTTTTATCTACCGACAGGTCGTCAGGTGCCTTTGACTGTCACGGTTCTCGATGTGGGTCAGGGATTGTCGATAGTGGTTCAGACCAGGCGGCACACACTGGTCTATGACACGGGGCCGGGTTATGCCGGGGGTTACGATGCAGGCAGTGCCTTGGTCGCGCCGTTTCTGCGGAGGCAGGGAGTGACCGGGCTGGATGCGCTGGTGGTCAGTCACAGTGATAACGATCACGCCGGTGGTGTTGCCGGATTGCTGCGCCACTACAGCCCGACCATGTGGCTGGTCGGCAGTCCTGCCGTTGAAGAGACAGTTCCTGCATCTGAGCAGTGCCGTGCAGGGCAGTTCTGGAGGTGGGACGACGTAGAGTTCCGCATCCTCCATCCCGCCGATTCACGGCAAAAAAACAACAATAATCATTCCTGTGTGCTGGCGATCAGCTATCTCGATCAGGTGATACTGTTGCCCGGCGATATCGATGCATCCGTGGAGCATCGATTGCTGCCACAATTACAGCAGATGGCGGCCGATAAAAAACAGTTTGCCCTGCTGATAGCACCTCACCACGGCAGTAAAACCTCATCTTCGAAACAGTTCCTGGCGGTGATCAGGCCGCAACAGGTGGTATTTTCCGCGGCCTATCGACACCATTTTGGGCATCCTGCCGAGTCGGTGGTGCAACGCTATCTGATGCAGGGCTCAACGGTGTGGAATACCGCAGAGCAGGGTGCGCTCATCTTCCGTTGGCAAGCCAGCGGCGAATTTTCCATGACGGCTCAGCGTAAGCAGGCGCGCCGTTATTGGTTTTGACGCCGGCTTATCCCGTCGTTTTTATGAACGAAGTCCCGTAAATAACAAAATGGCAGCCTGATTGGGTGTATCCATGGCTTAACAGTTACTGTGCCATTCACTGATTATGGTAAAGTTTTGGCCGACATTAAGGTCTGGGGATAAATGTGTACGAACTGATCATTGCTGGCGGCTGGTTGATGTTGCCAATTTTACTCTCCTCTATCGTCGTGATAGCCATTGCCTTTGAACGCTACTGGACCCTGCGCCGCAACAAGGTGGTACCGCCAACATTGCTTGGTCAGGTATGGCACTGGATGAAGCAGAACCAACTGAGCAAGGAGAACCTTCATCAGCTACGTAGCTCATCACCACTCGGTACCATTCTGGCGGCGGGTATCAGCAACTCTGGCCACGGTCGTGAAGTCATGAAAGACAGTATCGAGGAAGCCGCGAACCAGGTGATTCACAATCTGGAGAAGAATCTCTCCCCGTTGGGAACCGTCGCCGCCATTGCGCCATTGCTCGGTCTGCTGGGCACCGTTATCGGTATGATCAAGGTGTTTACAGCGATCATGATCGAGGGCACCGGCAATGCCGGGGTGCTTGCCGGTGGTATTTCCGAGGCACTGATTACCACGGCAGCGGGTTTGACGGTGGCGATTCCGGCCCTGGTGTTTCACCGTTTCTTTGAGCGGCGGGTCGATAGCCTGGTTGTGGAAATGGAAGACCAGGCCATTAAACTGGTGGATGCAATTCATGGCGACCGGGTGATGCGCAATGATGAGGCCAGCGCCGGGTGAAGTTCCGCAGGCAGCGAAAACTCGAGAATGGCGTCAACCTGACACCCTTGATTGATGTGGTTTTTCTGCTGCTGATTTTTTTTATGGTGTCCACGACGTTCACCCGGGAATCTCACCTGGTGCTTGACTTGCCGAAGGCGGATGGCTCTCTGGCAGAGTTGCCACCTGACCAGATCGAAGTGCTGATCGATCGGAATGGCGCCTATAGCGTCAATGGACAGTTATTGATCAACCGCCAGACTGATACTCTGATGAAGGCGTTGCAGGATGTTTCTGCCGGCAATACCGATTTGCCACTGATTATTACCGCCGATGCCAATGCAACCCACCAGGCGGTGGTTACAGCGATGGATGCTGCAGGTAGAATGGGCTTTATTCATCTGAAAATCACCACCATACAGCCCGACGGCGAATCCTGAGGAGTCATAGTGGCCACCACCATTCCCGATACCGAACACCCTGAGATGTCCGGTCTCCAGGTCTATTTGCGCTTACTTTCCTATCTGAAGAACTACTGGGGTATTTTCCTGCTCAGTATTGTAGGGCTGGTGTTGTTCTCTGCCATGGAAGTGGCGTTTATAGACCTGTTCGGTTATACCGTTAATGTTATCAACACCATTTCCGGAGAATCAGCTGCCCTGCCTGGTCAGATGACCGATATGGGAAAGGGCTCGACGTCTTGGCTGGCCGGTTTGCTGGGTGGAGATGACGCTCTCGCCGAGAGCCGCTGGATTATCCCGGTGATCATGTTCATGATTGCGGTGACCCGCGGCATCGGGTTTTTTGTGGGCGGTTACTGCATGACCTATGTGACCCAGATTCTGGTTCACAATCTGCGCACCCATTTATTCAACAAATACACCACGTTGCCCAGCCGTTTCTTTGATACCAACATGTCAGGCCACCTGATTTCCCGTATCACCTTCCATGTGGCCCAGGTGACCCACGCTGCTACCAATTCGCTCAAGGTCATCATCCGTGAGGGCGCACTGGTAATTGGCCTGATTTCATACCTGTTTTATCTTAACTGGCGACTGGCAGCCATTTTTGTCATCGTGTTGCCGCTCATCGGCGGGGTGGTGGGTTATATCAGCAATCGGTTCAGATTGCTCAGTCGCCGTATTCAGTCATCGGTCGGCAATGTTACTCACGTGACTCAGGAGGCGGTCAGCGGTTATCGTGAAATGCACCTGTTCGGCGGCGTCGAATACGAACGTGAGCGCATGCACAGCGCCAGTAATTACAATCGTCGTCAGCAAATGAAAATGGCCGTGGCGGAGGGCATTAGCACGCCAGTCATCCAGTTGTTGGTTGCGATGGCGTTGTCACTACTGATGTGGCTGGCATTGGATCCCAGTGTGCTGGCCAACATGAGCGGTGGCGAATTTGTCCAGTTTCTTGGTTCAGCTGCACTGCTGGCCAAACCGATCCGCCAGTTATCAGAGGTCAACAGCAACGTTCAGAAGGGCATCGCGGCTGCGGGCACCATTTTTTCGACTCTGGATGAACCGGATGAGCCGGATCTCGGCACGGTCGAGAAGGTGCGAGTAGATGGGCATTTTCAGTTCAAAAATGTCAGTTTTGCCTACTCGGAAGAAGCGGGTAACGTGCTGAACGGAATTGATCTGGTGGTCAAGCCGGGCGAGGTGATTGCGCTGGTGGGACAGTCCGGCAGTGGCAAAACCACGTTGGTGAATCTCATTCCCCGTTTTTACAATCACCGTGAAGGAACGATTTTGCTGGACGAGATTGATATACGGGACTACACCCTCGATAACCTGCGCAGCCATATTGCCCTGGTGTCCCAGAATGTAACGCTCTTCAATGACACGATTTACAACAATATTGCCTACGGTGCGCTGGGTGAAAACACCTCGTCGTCGGTGCGCGAGGCGGCCAGTGCCGCCCACGCACTGGAATTTATCGAGCGGCTTCCGGACGGTTTTGATACCCAGATCGGTGATGAGGGCATCATGCTGTCCGGTGGCCAGCGGCAGCGGTTGGCGATTGCCCGCGCATTGCTGAAAAATGCTCCGGTGCTGATTCTGGATGAGGCGACCTCGGCTCTCGATACTGAATCTGAACACCACATCCAGAAAGCCCTCGAGCAGGTGATGAAAGGGCGCACCACGTTCGTCATTGCCCACCGTCTCAGTACCATCGAGAATGCCGATCGTATTATGGTGATGGATCAGGGGCGGATTATCGAACAGGGCACTCACAGTGAATTGCTGGCCATGAACGGTCGCTATGCACAGTTGCATAAAAAGCAATTCAATGACGAACCCCATCAGGCTATCTGATCGGGCACCGCCGCCATGAATATCCGTCTGTCACTGGAAAGGGCCTGGTACAGGCCAATGAGCTGGGCCCTGTTGCTGTTGCCATTATCCTGGTTGTTTCGGGCTGTCAGCAGTGGCCGACGTTTTTATTACCAGCGGATTAACCCCCCTCGTCCCTTACCGGTCCCCGTGATTGTGGTGGGTAATATCAGTGTCGGTGGTACTGGAAAAACTCCGTTACTGGCCGCGCTGGTGGTTATTTTTCAGGCGCAGGGGTACCGGCCGGGTATTATCAGCCGTGGTTATGGCGGTTCAGCAACCCATTATCCGCAGCGAGTTGCCGACACGTCTACAGCGGAGACCGTCGGTGACGAACCCCTGCTGCTGTCATCGCTGTGTCCGGTGGTGGTGGACCCGGACCGTTATCGGGCGGCCCGATACCTGCTGGAAAATACCGGCTGCAATCTGATTTTCAGCGACGACGGCTTGCAGCATTACCGATTGCCCCGGGATGTTGAAATTGTGGTGATGGACGGCGGGCGCGGCACGGGCAATGGCCATTGCCTGCCGGCGGGGCCATTGCGGGAACCACTTTCACGGCTGCAGACGGCAGACTTTGTGGTGGTAAACGAAACGGTAGCCAGTCTGGGGATTCCCCACCAGGGAACCTTCAAGTTGTCACCCGTGCATTTCCGGCAACTGGCCACTGGCACATCGATGGCTGTCAGCAGTTGGTCCCTCGGCCGCAGGGTACATGCTGTTGCCGGGATTGGAAATCCCGCCAGATTTGCCCATACCCTGACATCACTAGGGTTCGAGCCGATTCTCCATCCGCTACCAGACCACCACCGGTTTACGGGAGAGGAATTGTGTTTTGACGATGGGCTGCCGGTTATTATCACGGCAAAAGATGCGGTAAAGTGTGCTGCCGATAGCAGTGATAATGTCTGGGTGCTAGATGTGCAGGCCGAACCCGATCCACCATTTATCGAGCGATTGATGCGGGATGTCAGGAGCCTGGCCGAAGCGGCCAATACCACCTCATAATAACCCCATAGAACGTACTTACAGAAAAAGTACTCGCAAAAAATTGCCCTCTGAAAATGATTGAGTTGCTATGACCTTTACTGTTGTGATTCCCGCCCGTTTTTCCTCCACCCGTCTGCCGGGTAAACCGCTGCAGGATATCGCCGGCAAAACCATGATTCAGCGGGTTTACGAGCAGGCACGGCAGAGCAGTGCTGACCGGGTGATTGTCGCCACTGATCATCAGCAGATTGCCGATGAGGTGACCCGGTTTGGCGGAGAGGTCTGCATGACGTCTCCGGATCACCCGTCCGGAACTGACCGTTTGCAGGAAGTGGTCGCCCAGTACGGCTTTGCCGAGGATCATGTGCTGGTCAATGTGCAGGGTGATGAACCGTTGATTCCCCCCTCAGTCATCGAACAGGTGGCCGCAAACCTCATCAATAACACCGTCGCGGGGATCGCAACGCTTTGCGAACCGATCACGGACGAAGCGAGTTTCGCCAACCCCAATGTGGTCAAGGTGGTTACGGACCGTCAGGGCATGTCGCTGTATTTCAGTCGCGCACCGGTGCCCTGGCCTCGAGATTTTCCTGATGACCGGGTGGCGGCCATGTCTGCCGTCCTGCAACCGATGCGACATATCGGTATATACGCGTACCGCGTCGGTCTGCTGAACCGGTTCGTACAATGGCCGGTGGCACCCATTGAGGCGCTGGAGTGCCTCGAACAGTTGCGCTTCATGTGGAATGGTGAGCGGATTCACGTAGCCAGAGCCGTGACTGATGTCCCCGGTGGCGTTGATACCGAACAGGACCTGCAGCGGGTCGTCGCGATTTTCAGAGGTGCGTCAGAATGAAACAGCTGCGTGTGTTATTTGTCTGTCTGGGCAATATTTGCCGCTCGCCTACCGCCCACGGGATTTTTGAGAGGCGGGTGGCTGAGGCCGGCTTGCAGGACCGGATTTTGATCGACTCCGCCGGGACCGGTGATTGGCACGTAGGGCGCGTGCCAGACTCAAGAGCCAGTGCGGCTGCACTGAAGCGCGGTTATGACCTGAGCCACCTGCGGGCGCGTCAGGTGCGGCCTGAGGATTTCCTGGAGTTTGATTACCTGCTCGCCATGGATCAGCAGAACCTCTGGGATTTGCAGGCACTGGCCCTGCCTGAGTTTGCCGGTCATCTCGGCCTGTTTCTCGATTTCGGCAACAGCCCCCTGAAAGAGGTGCCTGACCCTTACCCCGGTGGCGAAGAGGGATTTGAAGCAGTGCTGGATCTGGTGGAGGATGCCACCAGTGA
This sequence comes from uncultured Porticoccus sp., assembly GCF_963975625.1. Taxonomy (NCBI): domain Bacteria; kingdom Pseudomonadati; phylum Pseudomonadota; class Gammaproteobacteria; order Cellvibrionales; family Porticoccaceae; genus Porticoccus; species uncultured Porticoccus sp. The sequence goes on along the minus strand of NZ_CAXBHS010000009.1, from coordinate 123,918 downwards.
TTTACTGGCTCATCTGTGCGGGCAACTGGATTAATGCTCGATATTCAGGCCGCCGTTTCCCTGCAACCCTGCAACACGCTGTCCCTGCCTGCCACGGCGGAGTTTTTCTGCCGGATAAACACCCGTGAAGACCTGTTCGAAGCACTGGAGTGGGCTCGCCAGAAAAATATTCCGGTAACGCCATTGGGTGGTGGCAGCAATCTGGTACTGGTCGATGATCTACCGGGTCTGGTACTGCAAATAGCCATTCCGGGCATCGCCCTGGCTCCCGGTTCAGAGCTGGGCGAGCAGCGCAATATTCACATCGGTGCTGGTGAAAACTGGCATCAACTGGTGTTGTACACTCTTGAAAAGGGCTGGTACGGCCTGGAGAACCTGTCCCTTATTCCGGGCCTGGCCGGTGCGGCACCGATTCAGAATATCGGTGCCTATGGCATTGAATTGAGCGAACTGTTTCACTCTCTGGAGGCGGTCCATCTGCCCACCGGTGAGTTGCATACCATGCAGGCCGATGACTGCCATTTTGGCTATCGGGACAGTCTGTTCAAACAGGCGGGCCGCAACCAATATGTGATTACTGCCATCACGCTATCCTTGTCTACCCGTCCGCATTTGCGCCTGAGCTATCCAGCCCTGCTACAGGCCCTGGAAGGCTGCGATGCAGCATCGCTGACGCCCGCCATGGTCTCAGCGGCGGTCTGTGAGGTACGGCGCAGCAAACTGCCTGACCCCGCCAGTCTGCCGAATACCGGAAGTTTTTTTAAAAACCCGGTCGTGACGGAGGATCAGGCAGCTGCACTGCGTCAGCAGTTTCCCGATATCGTGTGCTACCCCCAGACTGATGGTACCGTCAAACTGGCCGCTGGCTGGCTGGTTGAACAGGCTGGCTGGCGCGGTGTGATGCGCGGCAGGGTGGGCGTTCACGACCGCCAGTCGTTGGTGTTGGTCAATTTTGGTGGTGGCACCGGTGCCGAGTTGCTGGCACTGGCAGAAGAAATCAGTGACTCGGTACAGCAAAAGTTTGCCGTGGCGCTGGAAATCGAGCCGACGATATACCCAGCCCCAGCGAAGAAACCCCTTTGAATGTTCAGCCATGAATCAATCCGACCTGTTTGCCGCCAATCCCGATCCGCTCGATATTGAGCTGCCCGGTGGCGCCCTGCGTTACTGGCCGCGGTTGATAGCTGCGCCGTCGGCGGAGCAGTGGCTGGCGGTACTGATGGAGCAGGTGGCCTGGGAGCAGAGCGATATTGTCATCGCCGGTCGCAGGCTGAAAATTCCCCGTCTCAATGCCTGGTATGGCGACGCCGGTGCCGATTACCAGTATTCCGGGCGCCAGTTCAAAGCCATTTCCTGGCTGCCGGTACTGCTTGAAATCAGGAAGGTGGTTGAGGCGGCGGTGGGGCACAATTTCAACAGTGCTCTGCTCAATTTGTATCGGGATGGCCGCGACAGCGTTGATTGGCACAGTGATGACGAACCGGAGTTGGGAGAAAACCCGCTGATAGCCTCATTGAGTCTGGGCGCAGTGCGGCCTTTTCAGTTGCGGCACAAAACACGAAAGGAATTGTCGATGCGAACACTGGAACTGGAACCCGGCTCATTGCTGTTGATGAGCGGGGCATTACAACACCACTGGCGGCACCGACTGCCGAAACTCGCCACAGTTGTGGGCCCGCGAGTGAACGTGACTTTTCGCAACGTGGTTTATAGTCAACCGAAAAGCGCGGTGGTAGGCTAGATGGAATTTCAGGGCTTCCGCAATGACCACTAACGAGGCATGCAAGACCGTTCTGGTTGTGGATGACCACGACCTTATTCGCATGGGAATCTGCAAGTTGCTGGCAGAAGTGCCGGGTATCACCGTGATTGGTCAGGCCGCCAGCGGTGAAGAGGCCATTACCCGGGTTCGAGAGTTATCCCCCGATATTGTCTTCATGGACGTGCGGATGCCGGGTATCGGTGGACTGGAAGCCACCGAGCGCATTCTGTCTCACTACCCGAAAACCCGGGTTATCGTGGTCAGCGCCTTCAATGATGACTTTTACCCTGCCTCGCTTTTAAAGGCCGGTGCCTGCGGTTATATCACCAAAAAAGCTGACTGTGATCAGATCAAGGCAGCGGTGGAAACCGCCCTGAGCGGTGGCATTTATGTCAACCCGGAGTTGGCCCAGATAATGGTGGCCAACGGCATGAAATCCGGTGGCAAATCCTCACCGCTGTCGCGCCTCTCGCAGCGTGAACTGCAGATCGCCGCGCTGATTACCAGCGGTATCCGCGCCAAGGATGTGGCAAAAACCCTCTTTGTCAGCCCCAAGACCATCAATACCTACAAATATCGTATTTATGAAAAGCTCGGTGTCAGCAACGATGTTGAGCTTACCCTGGCAGCGGTAAAATACGGTCTGGTAGATCCGTCCGAACTGATCTGATCCGCTGTACAATAACCCCATGCCTTTTGATCATCAGCCGTTTCTCAAGCAACTGACCCAGCGTCCCGGCATCTATCAGATGATGGGTGAGGACGGGGCTGTGCTCTATGTTGGCAAGGCAAAAAACCTCCGCAAAAGGCTGGCAAGCTATTTCAGAACCACCGGGCTGACCCCGAAAACGGCTGCTCTGGTGAGCCGTATCGCCAACATCGATGTCACTATTACCCAGACGGAAATAGAGGCGCTGTTGCTCGAACAGAATCTGATCAAGCAAAACCGGCCTCCATTCAATATCCTGCTGCGGGATGACAAATCCTACCCCTACCTATTTTTGTCCGACCGGGATACCTATCCCCGGCTGGCCTTTCATCGGGGCAGCAAGCGACAGGCTGGCCATTATTTTGGACCGTTTCCCAGTGTTCAGGCCGTTCGGGACAGCCTGAATTTTTTGCAGAAAACCTTTCGAGTGCGCCAGTGCGACGATAATTTCTTTCGCAATCGCTCCCGACCCTGCCTGCAATACCAGATCAATCGCTGTACTGCCCCCTGCGTGGAGCTGATTTCTGTGGAGGATTACCAGCGCGATGTACGACACACCCAGATGTTCCTCGAGGGCAAAAACGACAACCTGATCCGTGAGCTGGAGGCCGACATGGACGTGGCCGCTGAGGCGCTGGCATTTGAGCGGGCCGCGTTGCTGCGCGATCAGATGGTGGCGCTGCGCACCATCCAGGCCGAACAGGTGGTGGAATCCGGCAGCAGTCATATCGACGTGGTGGCCGCCATGCTGGTGGGAGACCAGTGCTGTGTGCACGTGCTCTATATTCGCCAGGGGCGAATCCTCGGCAGCCGAAGCTATTACCCGAAGGTGCCACTGGCAGCGGATGCCGCCGAAGTGTTGACAGATTTTCTGCCGCAGTTCTATCTGCGCGACAGCGGCCGGGGTGATTTTCCGCGTGAGATTGTTATCAATCACGCGCTGCCCGACAGTGCGCTGCTGGCCTCGGCAATTTCCGAGGTGGCCGGCCACCGGGTGCTTCTCAAGCACCGGGGTCGCAGCACCCGGGCCCAATGGGTCGAACTGGCCGAGCGCACCGCCAGCCAGAACCTGAACGGTCGCATTGCTTCACGCAAGACCACCCAACAGCGACTGGAGGCCTTGCAGCAACTGCTGCAACTGGCTGTGCCGCCTGAACGGATCGAATGTTTCGATATCAGCCATAGCAGTGGCGAAGATACGGTCGCTTCCTGTGTGGTATTTGATAGTGGCGGGGCGCTGAAATCGGATTATCGACGAATGAATATCAAGGATGTTGCCGCCGGGGACGACTACGCCGCAATGGAGCAGGCGTTGGTGCGCCGCTATACCCGTATTCAGAAAGAGGAGGGTAAACTGCCCGATATTCTGCTGATCGACGGCGGCAAGGGGCAGATGCGCAGAGCGGTTGCTATGCTGGCTGAGCTGGGCGTGATTGATGTGCAGGTAGTTGGCGTCGCCAAGGGGCCCACCCGCAAGGCGGGCTTTGAAACCCTGTTGCTGTCGCAGGATGGCCTCGAACGGGAACTGGAAGCCCAGTCCTCGGCTCTGCTGCTTATCCAGCAAATTCGCGATGAAGCCCACCGTTTCGCCATTACCGGTCACCGTCAGCGCCGCGATCGCAAGCGCCGCACCTCAACGCTGGAGGGTATCGATGGGGTGGGTCCAAAACGGCGCAAGGAATTACTGCGGTTTTTCGGAGGCTCCCAGGAAGTTGTGCGGGCCAGTGTCACCGAACTGATGCGCGTGCCCGGTATCAGCAGGAAAGTGGCCGAAACTATTTACAGCACCCTCCACAATGAGTAACTTGGGCGGGTCTTCAGCGCCCGGACTGCAGTAAAACCTATCATGTGGAATCTCCCGAATATCCTCACCTTGTTACGCATCGCGCTCATCCCCATTTTTATCGGTGTTTACTACCTGCCCTGGGAGGGGCGTTACCTCGCCAGTGCCGCCATTTTTGGTATCGCCGCCGGTACTGACTGGCTCGATGGTTACCTGGCCAGAAAACTCGATCAATTTACTCCATTCGGCGCGTTTCTCGATCCTGTAGCGGACAAACTGATTGTGGCTTCGGCCCTGATTATGCTGTTGGAATCCCACGCCAATGTGCTATTTGCATTGCCCACCCTGGTGATAATAGGCCGTGAAATCGTGATTTCCGCACTGCGGGAGTGGATGGCAGAACTGGGCAGCCGCACCAGTGTGGCTGTCTCCTATCTTGGGAAAGTGAAAACCACCCTGCAAATGATTGCCATTGCCGTATTGCTGGCGATTGATCCGGTGCTTTACCCGGTGCTGGATCTGATGGGCATCGGCCTGCTGTATGTGGCGGCTCTGCTGACCCTCTGGTCCATGCTGATCTATCTCAAAGCAGCCTGGCCTGAATTGTCCAAAGTCTCCTGAGGGTGAGTGGTGACGCAATACCGGCGTTATTTCCCCCACCGCAAAAAAGAGGTTGCTTCTCGACGGTCAATCCATAGAATACCCGCCTTCTTTACTGTTCTTTGAAAATCCCGTCGGGTACAATCCCGCATCCAAAAGGCGCGGTGGCAGAGTGGTCATGCAGCGGACTGCAACTCCGTTAACGCCGGTTCGATTCCGACCCGCGCCTCCATTTTCAACCGTTAACTGCAACAACGCCGTTTGATCGTCCAGTCCCATAAACCCCCAGACCATCAATCGTTAATTGCGTAACCGAAAGCAGTAACAGCCGGAACAAGCCCATCCCCGAACATGCCCGGATGGCGAAATTGGTAGACGATGAGCGGGATGCTCGAGTGTCGCGAAAGGCAGGAGCCGAGAGCGACCGCAAGGCCCAGCACAGCGTGCTGGCAACCTTCAGATAACATCAGTAGTAAAGTCCATCCCCGAATATGCCCGGATGGCGAAATTGGTAGACGCAAGGGACTTAAAATCTCTAATGTCAACTATTTTTAGGAGGTGGCAATAGGGCTGAAAGCCACGCAGAATAAGGCTTTCAGCAGGATTTAAGCTTTACGGTTAATTTGAAAATGGCTCGCTAGGTGTCAAATAGGGGCCGCTAGAACCAAAGAAGATGTAACAAGCCTGGTAAAACCAGGCAAATGTAAGACCACGCCCGAGTGGTGAAATTGGTAGACACAAGGGACTTAAACAATTTGAGCCCTCCAGGGGAAACCCTGAAGGTGAAGCCCGTCAAACTCGGCGAAAGCCCTGGATTTGATTAGAATCCGAGCCAACGCCGAGCCAAGCCCCAAGGCAATTTTTTGGGGAAGGTGTAGAGAGCAGACGGCGGGCACCTACGGCAAAGCGGTTAAACGTGGCGCTAGGGTGAAGGCGTGCTCCAGACCACGAACAGCGGGCTGCTCAGGCAGGAAGCTGGCGGTGAAAACCGAAGTGGTAAGAAAATCCCTCGACTGGAAACGGTCGTGCCGGTTCGATTCCGGCCTCGGGCACCATATCATTATCTGTAACGGATGAAATCTGATCTGACTGACAATGTACGATTTTGTCAAATGTATCCGCCGCTGAGCGGAAGCTCATTTTTCAAAGCGGTAATATCAGATTAGCTTCCGGCCAGGAGCTGTCAATAAATATAGTAAATTGTCTCTGGACCTCCGGGGCTAACCGCCATAAAGTAAAGGGTCACGGATAGCCACTGGATGATAGTGCCCAACTATGCACTGAGACGGAAGGGCTCTATGGATACAAAATCCGAACAATCCGGGTTCATCATCCTCGACTTCACCAAACAGTAGGTTCTCAAATATCATTTGAAGGCACCACCCGGCCAGTTCCAGCATGACACTCCCGCTTATCATCTCTATTGGCACATCACAGACTAACATCACTGGTCTGCCAATCTTCTTCAAGTCACTTTGGTAGTTCCTTGAAGGTAGATTCACAGCGATACAGGCCAAATATTCACTGCCGTACAACATGTAATGGCCACACTGGTTAATAAGCAGCTTTTCATTCGCTTCAAAATATACGCGTCCACCACGATATTCGTGGCCTACAGCTGCAATTGCTTTCTCCAGCAACTCTTCGGTTAATTCAGGGTACTGGCCGCTAAGAAAAATATTCCTGGCTCTTTCATGCATGGTATCCGGGTTGAGCGGAATTAGTCCTTTTTCATAATATGAAGTAAGGTTTTCGGCGCGGGCACCATGATAAACTCTTAGGGCTTTGTAGTGACTATCAAACCTTTCCGCCAAAAGCTGTTTACTGTCAATGTCCTCATGGAGAACGTTCAGGACTATTGTGTTCAGCCAGGACAGGTCATCACCGACGACGTATTCCGGTGGAGACTGGAGAAATGCGGATTTTACAGCCTCAGTCAGTACATCATCCATGATGCGCCAGATGACTCCTTTCCAGCTTTCAATGTCTTGCCAATGAAACACATCCGTTGGATTGTGCCGTTGACGATAGTTAGCGCTCAATTGGTTGGCCTCATGCATCTGCTGTTGCTCTATTGCTTCCATTCATCGCTCCATGTGGCTAATGGCATTGGCATCACGGTATGAGCGCTCCTTTCTTGTTCGCGGCGTTTTTCTTCCTTGTGAACTGCCAGCGAGAGGTAAATCAAGCTAGCTCTTGCCAACTTAAATATCCTCGTGGTTTTGGATCGAAAATCGGCCCAGCTGATCCGGTAACCCAGCACATGCTCTCCATCCGGCACGGGAACCAAGCTCTCAAAGACGGTTTCTACAACCTGCAGGTACTTATGTTCCAGATGGTTTCTGATATCGTAAAGTGCTTGGGCATCGGGTTCGGTCACACCCTTAATATCCGGCTCGAAGATATCCTTTGATAGCCAAAACAGTCCCCGCAACGGCCAGTTCTCCCTGCCCGCCAGCTCGTCGTGCAAAACTTTCTGTCCCATTGTTTTTGGTTGATACCAGACATTACGAAAGTTAACCGTACGGTCAGGGTGGCCAAGGGCAAAATAGTGATTTAGGAAATAGGCTGTTTTATCGAGTAGTGAATAGGCCACCCGGTAGGCGGATCGCATTTTCTCTACTGACAAGCCATACATCGGATATTCAAGGGTATTGTAGAGGAGCACGTCCTTATCCGAGAAATGCGACTCGTCCCCTTGCAACGCCTCAAACAACAACCACCGTGCCGAGACAAACTCCTGTTTCAATTGATTGTAAAATCCGATAATCGAAGGCGGCCTTCCTTCTTTGCTATCCATCCCCGTTGTAATCGAAGGCAATGTTAGGACATCATGAGTGGCTATCGGCAAGGTGCCCGCGTCGTTTAAAGGATTCAAAAATAAACGAGTTTGTAAAACCCACTTGCGATAGTGCCTTTCTGGTTCACTCTCTCCAAAATTAGCCTCATAAGCTTTTATAAGTTTTTCAGTTTGGGGGATATCGACATGCTCAGCAATCATATTGAGTTCATGAGTGAAGCGATCTCTGAGATAATCGTTGCCCGGCGCGTCGAAAAAGGCATCACGTGAATCAGCGCATTTGTAACTATTCCAAGCATAATAGAGGAGTATGGCCGCATGACCGGGATCGTAAAGGCTGCGTCCATAGTAGCTTAGTCCGATCCCTTTGTTGCCAAGAGCCATTGCAAAATATTTTTCGATCTTTAGTACTCTATCCCAGATTTCAATCGCCTCAATGCAGCGTCCAACAAAGTTCAATTTGTTGCCGAGATTGGTGAGAACCTGACATTGCCGTATCGTATCAAAACTGGAAAATCCTGCATGGTTGATACACCTGCGTAGTTCAATAATTTGATTTTGGGCCTGCGGGATGTCCCAATCCCAAGAATCAGTCCTACGGCCTTCGTGAAGGCGGTTTTCCCATGCATTTGATCTATAGTAATGCAAGAGTGCCGATTGTTCAGGCGATAACTCTTGCTGTTCCAGCTTTTGTATCAGATCAAACGCATGATCGGTGCCCGCGGCGGACTGAGTGTCAAAAGCGGTATCGATAACCTGACCAATTATCTCCAATGCCTGGTCGATTGCGCGGTCTGATTGACCCATTATCCTAGCCTCTGGGGTTTGCGGTTCCATGCTTGAGCAGATATTTTCGGGATGGCATCTTCAAGTGTCAGACCTGAATTTGCTCTAAAATTTATTCTAAAAAATAATCTAAGGTTCGAATACATTTAGAAAGGTTGTTGCCATATATTTCATTACGTTCTATGCAGCCACCACTGACCAAACTAACTACCTTGCCATTTTCCCCAATAATCGGTGCACCACTACAGCCTTTAAACCATTCATGGCCTGGATGCTTTTCAGGCATCTTGAAAAAATGCATGTCATTTTCACGTCGGTCGTACCTTAACCCATGATAAACTCGATAATCTGTTACAAAAGCATTTTGCTCTGGAATAAGCTCGGGCATGATTTCACCTGAAAAACCGTAAATTGTTTCTTTATCTGGATCGCCAATATCATCGGCTCGCAATATAGGTCTTTCTCTCAACTCAAAAGTCTGACCTTTCCAATTTCTATTATGAAAGTAACATTTAAAGTCGTGGCGCACTGGATGGAAAGAGAATTCAACATCTTTAATCGATTTTTTGGATGAGTCAAAATCACTGATATAACAAAACTTATTCAAAAATAGTACTTCAGTCTGCTGCTTTTCATCATTGAACTTTATCTGGGCACACCAATTAGACGATTTCTCTGCAACATGAAATACAGTAAGCAGTAAACGGCGCTGTTTAAAATCTATTAAACATCCTGATCCGATACCACATGGTACCCCGTTTGCGTCAAGCTTTCGTAACTGCACGCTTGAGTATTGAATAAGCTCTTTCCAATTCATCTCTTCATACCCACAATGTCATATTCGTTTCTGCCGCGCTCTTTGCGCTGCCTAATTCAAAGGGCAGTTTCTTTAATCCATGTCCGCTTCAGGTCTTTAGTTTTCGAAAGGTTAACGTAGCTGAATTTGCCGCTTGTTGGCGATAGTGGACAACGCCATCTGACGAAATATGTCAGGTCAAGTTTGGACTACGGCACTTTAATGGTAGCTTCCTACTACCTGTATTCTACTTGGAAAGACACTCCACTTCTAAGGGCGTCGAGTGTGACGTCCTCATTAAGGTTTTGCTCGATGTAATCGCACATATGGACGATTCTTTCAACGTCCGGGTTCCTGCTTCTAGTCTCGCCAATGCCTCCTCTCGATGACTCGACAATGGTATCAGGATGGGATGCCTCAATCCCGATCGAGATTGCTGCCTGCAGTGGATCAGTAAAACACGCAGTTGCGTCCCGACGTACCGCCGTCGGGCTCGCGGGCTGCGCCCCGCGCTTCGTGTCGAATCGCGGCCATCCGGCTTTGATCCCTGACGCCTCCGGCCCGTAGGGCCTGCGCGCTCCGCTTGCCAGGCCGAGAGAGGCTGGTGGGGTGGGGCGGTCTTGCTGTTTCCCTTCACCGTACCACGGCGTTCTCGCCGTCAAGGGCTGCGCGTGCTCCGCGCGCTCCGCGCGCTTGCATCCTGCGGCCGTTGGTCACCCCTGACGGCTTGCGCTGCGCCGTGCTGACGCTGGTTCCGGGCAATTCCGCCCGAGCAACCGGAGCACGATCATGACTCAATTCTCTCTTATTTCCGATTCCTCGCTGCTGGTACGTGATGATCAGGGGCGTTACCTGCCGGCTACAGCCGACCAGATCCTGACGGCTGCCCGCCAGGTGATCGACCAGAAGATCCAGCGTGGCGCCTCATTCACGTCACCGGCCATCGTCAAGGAGTTCCTTTGTGCCAAGTTGGCAGGGTTCGACCACGAGGTGTTCGCGTGTCTGTTCCTGGATTCGCAGCACCGCCTGATCGAGTACGCCGAGCTGTTTCGCGGCACTATCGACGGTGCGGCGGTCTACCCGCGGGAAGTTGTGAAGATGGCGCTTCAGGTCAATGCTGCGGCGGTGATCTTCTCGCATAATCATCCGAGCGGGAATCCCGAGCCGAGCCAGGCGGACAGGACGATAACCCAGCGGCTGAAAGAGGCGCTGGCACTGGTAGATGTACGCACCCTGGACCATATCGTCGTCGGCGGTGAACAGACATCGTCATTCGCTGAGAGGGGGCTGTTGTAGGACAGGGGCTTCGGCCCCTTTTTTGCTGCGTTCGCTGCTACTTGAGGGGCGGGTGAGGTGGGGCGATCTTGCAGCTCCCTTACACCGTATCACGGCGTTCTCGCCGTCAAGGGCTTCGCGTGCTGCGCACGCTTGCGGGCGTAGCCGTCTGTGGCCCTGTGACTGCTTGCGCTGCGCCGTGCTGACGCCGGTTCTGGGCAATTCCGCCCGAGCAACTGGAGATCGTCATCATGAACGACAAATCACATGTGTCGCTGGAACGTCACGTCTGCCTGGTCTGTGGCACCGCCTTCGATACCGGTAACATTCTGCTCGACAAGCGCTTGCGCGCGAGCCTGGAACGCCACACATCGACAGGCTGGGGCCTGTGCGACGAACATCGGCGGCTGTTCGATGAGGGCTTTGTCGCCCTGGTCGAATGCGATCCAGAGCGTAGCGGCAAGCCGACAGGCACCGATCGCTTGAAGCCGGAAGCGGCGTATCGCACGGGGCGTCTGGCCCACCTGAAACGCGACGTGTTCGCCGGCGTGTTCAACATACCGCTTGCCGCCGATCAGGCTTGCGTCTTTGTCGAACCCGGCATCATTGAGCAGCTTCAGGCGATGGTGGCACCGGCATCGGATTGATCGCTCGACCAAGCATCGAAAGCGTCGTCCACGTAGACCGGGGACGGCGCTTTTTTTGTGCTGCGCCCGGTGTCGATGTCTCCGGCTCTGTGGGTCTGCACGTTGTGCTTGCACTCCAGGGGAACGGTTAGCAACCGATCCCCGCCGCGCTTGGCGCCCCTGAAAGCTGCCGAACAGGTTGCACCTGATCGGCCTTCGCGCCTGCAGCGCTGTGTGTGAACGGTACACAGTAAAGACCATAATCTGTCCATCCGTCCCCCTTATTTCATCACCTTGTCCGCGACTGTAGCCCACGGTCGTGTGCAGTCAAGGCGCGCCGGGCGTGTCCTCGCCTGTGCCTGTCGGCTGAAGTTACCCGGCGCTGGTTTCCTGGACGGCACCCGTCCGCGCGCTCTCCGCCGTCGCGGGCGATGAACTCGGGAAAGACGGTGGCAACACAGCCGCCAGACATTTGAGTAGATATCTGGGTTGGTTTATGGGGTGACAAGGCAAGTGGGCTCCGAATCTGGGAATTCGGTGGTATCAAGTCGATTCAGTCTTGTATGCCCACCCTGGCGAAAGCGACATGCCGTGACCGGATCCACCTTGCCGTGACGGGTTGTGTGTTGCCCGGTAGCCCCGGATGCTGGTGATGGGGCATAAACCGTGAGCGGGTGTGTATCACCAATGCGGGGGAGGCCTGCCTGGCGTGACTGTCCGGTCCGAGCTGCAACATCGGTTGCGAAGGATGGAGGACGTTCTTCGCATGTCCTGGAGCCATGGACTGACGTGAACGGGTGACAACGGATACCGGTATCGCTGTGCCGCGGAATACCGGGCAGGCCATTACCCCTTTTGGGTCAGGTCGGCCCAATGCGTCCTTGGTTCGTTTTGAATCCTGGCGAAGGTGCGGCTGCGCCTCGGGCTCAATGGCCGCAACCCTCCGGCGCAAAGAATGTTCCCCGGCGCTGGGCGCCTTCCTCGCGCAACAAATTCTTTGCGCCTCCCGGTCCTCCACGCTGTTGCGGCCGCTGCGCGGTGCGGCCCGCCCGACCCACGCCGGCCGGATCACAACAAGGACGCGATGGGCGCGACCTTGGCAACCCGAAAGGAGTACACATCATGGCCAACATCGGCACCTTCACCGCAGAGAAAGACGGCTTCACCGGCATCCTCCGCACCCTGGCGCTCAACGTCAAGCTCAAGTTTGTCCCCAACGACAAGGGCAGCGAGAACGCTCCCGACTACCGCCTTCAGGCAGCCAACGGCCTGGAAGTCGGCGCGGCCTGGCAGAAAGTCAGCCAGGCGGAGCGACCCTACCTGTCGGTAACCCTGGACGACCCCTCATTCCCCGCCACCGTCTACGCCCGCCTCATCGAGGGCGAGGACGGAAAGCACAACCTGCTGTGGTCCCGGAACAAGGGCGAGTGATCGTCACGGCTTGCGCCCCGCCCTTCGTGGCGGGGTTTTCCGTGTGTCAGGATTCGGGATTCGCCAGGCGTCGCTCGGTGTCCGCCATCAGTTCGGCGGAGCTGCATTCCAGTGCCCGTGCGATTTTGAGAATCAGGGCCAGCGTCGGCATGTGCTCGCCGCGTTCGACTTTCCCCAGGTGAGAGCGTTCCACGTCCGCCAGATGGGCGAGGGTTTCCTGAGCCACGCCCCGTTCCGTGCGCAGGGCACGCACGGCCTCGCCGAAAGCCCGTGCCGGCTCGGCTTCATAGGTGGTGGCGCCGGTTGGGCGGCCGCGTTGGATTGGACGCTTCTTCATACATGAGAGCGTCGTCTCGCGGCATAATAAAAACCACGTTAAAGATAACTCATTTGTAGTTTTCAGCCTATGATGGAAGGGGTTTAGTAACAGGGCCTCTTTTTATGCGTACAGACGTAAATGTGGAAAACCGCTTTGGTGGGGATGCCGGATTACGATTTGCCGGATTCGTGGTTTTGCTGATTTCCGTAGATCCTGCTTTGTATCTTTGGGCAAAACCCCGTTTGCGCATTCGTGCCTTGTGGTAAAGGCGCAAGTCCGGTTTCGTGCATTTCAGGATCGCCTTCCTGGTTCATTCCACAGCGAACAGTGCGCGAGCCTGGCGCTCGCCGCTTGCCGTCAACCCCGGCCCGCACCGGACCGTGTTGGGGTATGACGGCCACGCGGCCTGTCCGCGCCTGGTGTCGCCTCGCTCCGCCGTGGAGCGAACCCATCAGAGGAAGCGACCATGAAAACACTCATCACCGAACAACAACGCACCCAACTTCTGGCCAACGGCCAGGCCCACGCCGAGGGTCGGGACATTGATCCGCCGCCGGTGGTCAAGCTGTTCACGCCGGATGCCCAGGCCACCTGGCTGCTGACGGAACTTGATCCCGAGGACGGGGATACCGCCTTCGGCCTGTGCGACCTGGGGCTGGGCATGCCGGAACTGGGCAGTGTGCGTCTCTCCGAATTGTCCACCATCCGCGGGCCGCTCGGCCTACCGGTGGAGCGTGACCTGCACTTCATATCCAGGCGCACCCTCTCTGAGTACGCGGCGATGGCCCGCGAGAACGGGTCGATCCTGGATTGATCGGCCCTGCCAGCCCGCTGTCGCGGGCTGGCAACAGCACTGCCTTGAAGGGATTGTTGTGACTTTTTCGGTCTGACGCCAGACCTCAGGCGCAATACTCCGTATTGTTGTTCCAGTAGCGTGCAGCCAAGACGAAAAGAGTCAGGATGTTTGTGGCGAGATGGGGCAGGGTATTCGGTGCTCGCGGAAAAGGGTTTCGCGTAGCCGTCGCATTCGGACGATCCGCACAATGCCCAGGAGCCAATCGGACTTGACGCACGCCCTTGACGAAGCAGGCAGGATTATACGCCGATAACGCAGTAGCTCCCTCCGACAGAACCGCCGACTTCGCGCGACGTATCCCGCTGAATGACAGGGAGGAGCCGCGTCGTGGCCAAGTCCGGCGAGCATTGGCACCCCGGTGTCGCCTATCTCTACGTCCTGCATCTTGATGGGCCGGCACTGGCCTGGGAGTACCTGCGCCGTCACCCCGACTACCGGCGCGACTGGTCGGGCCGTCGTCGTCATGCCGATGCGGCGGCACGCTGGGGGCTGCGCCTGTTGGAAGATCCTGCCCTGGATGCGCGAGATGCACAGCCTGTGTGGTGTCCCGATCACGCCGGTATGATCCAACTCCATCCCGATCTTGATCCGCCACTAGGTGACGAGGGCTTCGACCTGTGGCGGCTTCCCGGGCGCAAGCGCCTGGTCCATGACGGGCGTCGGTTGTTGGTGGCCACACGCTGGGCCGGCAATTGTCTGCGCCTGGCTATTGCACCCGGCCTGCGGGAGGGAATGGCCTACGTCTGCGCGGCGCGCGCCTCGGCATGCCGCAACCTGGCCAACGAAGCCGAAAAATTGGTGGTGGGCGCGGTGACCAACGCGGTGGCCTGTGCCCGTCCCTCGGCGACCGAACTACTGGAGCTTCACACCCTGCAGGCCCTCGACGGGGTTCTGGCCGGCGCGTCCCTACGCGCCGTGGCCGCTGTACTTTTTGGTGCGACCACCGTTGCCCGTGAATGGCATGCTGACAGTGCGCTCCGTGCCCGGGTGCGCCGCCTGGTGCGTCGCGGCCGTGGCCTGATGCGGGGCGGTTACCGCAAGCTGGTATCACCTTCCCTTGAAGGGGGACGTTCCGGTTCACCCACAGATCGTCCCTGAGCAGGGAGTCTCGCTTTCTCCAGACTGTCTCCATCCGGCCACAACAACGTGGCCACCGACCAAGACCGATGGAGAACCCTGTCATGAGACCCACGCCACTACGGCCTTCAGCCGCCCCCGCTGCCACGCAGCAAGTCGTTCCTCCTTCCCGCTATCTCACCAACGATGAGGCCGCGGACTACCTGCGCCTGTCACCACGGACGCTGGAAAAACAGCGCGTCATTGGCGGCGGCCCGCGATTTCGCAAGTTCGGCCGTCGGGTGATGTACGCGGTCAGTGACCTGGATGCCTGGGCCGATGCCCGCAGCTACGAGGCGACCTGTGATCCCGAGTATGTCGAACGCCACGCCGGCGACAGCCGCCATGAACGCTGAACGCACGTCCAACCATGATGCGCTCCGCAAGCCCGGGCAACGGGCGGGAACAGCTCGATCTGTTCCGCGCCTTGCCGGGGGAGATGGCGATCCGCGACGCCCAGGACCTGATGGCCTATCCGTTCTTTTCGCTGGCCAAGTCGCGGCGCACCGTGCCCATCGACTTCCGCTCCGGGCCGGTCACCGTGCGGGTGGAGGGCACGGGAGCGCACGGTATCGCCACCATCTGGGATGCCGATATCCTGATCTGGGCGGCCAGTCAGATTGTCGAGGCCTGCGATGCAGGTATCCGGCCATCACGACGAATGAGCGCCACACCCTACGAGATCCTGCGCTTTATCGGGCGGGGTACATCGCGGCGCGACTACCAACGCCTGAGGGCCGCGCTGGATCGCCTGCAATCCACCACGGTGGCCACCTCGATCCGCGAGACCACCGGGCGGCGCCTGCACCGTTTCTCGTGGATCAACGAGTGGAAGGAATGCGCGGATGTCCATGGACGACCGCTTGGCATCGAACTGATCCTGGCGGACTGGTTCTTCGCTGGCGTATTGGACGAGGCCCTAGTGCTTACCATCGATCCGGCGTATTTCCGGCTGACCGGCGGTATCGAGCGCTGGCTGTACCGCCTGGTGCGCAAGCACGGCGGCCGCCAGCCCGCGGGATGGCGATTCGATTTCCCGTACCTCCACCGCAAGTCGGGCAGCCTGGCTCGGCCCAGCGATTTTGCCTGCGATCTGCGCGCGTTGGTTATGCGGCAGTCGCTGCCGGGGTATGTGCTGTCCATCGAGCGCCGACCCGGTTCGCCGGAAATTCTGGTGTTTCGGCCTGTGCCGCGCATGACACGTTGATAACTGCGGGACAAGCTGTGAACGGTCTCGTGCTATCGGGCGTACTGGCCTTCGTGCTATCGGGCGCAAGCAGCTCGTGCCATCAGGCGTACGCATTCTCCGCCAGCTCAATGACCACGCGGCTTGCGCTTCTCTCTAACGTAATACCTAACAATCAATATATTGATTTAACAATTTATTACCCCTTGGGGCAGTGGATAAATCGAACGGGTTTCCCCAAACGGTACGATGCATCGGGGAAGGTGCCGACATGATCATCGCCCTGCTCAACCAGAAGGGCGGTGTGGGCAAGACCACACTCGCTACCCATATCGCCGGGGAGCTCGCACTGCGCGGTCAACAGGTCATCCTGCTGGATGCCGATCCTCAGGGCTCGGCCCTGGATTGGATACAGCGGCGCAGCCAGCTAGGGCTGCCCCGTTTGTTCAGTGCGGTGGGGCTCGCCCGGGAAACCCTGCACCAGGAGGCGCCGGAGCTTGCCCGGCGTTGCGATCACATCGTTATCGATGGCCCGCCCCGCATTGCCGCAATTGCCCGTTCCGCGCTGATGGCTGCAGAGCAGGTGCTGATCCCCGTGCAACCCAGCCCCTACGATCTGTGGGCCAGTGGCGAGATGGTGGCACTGATCCGCGAGGCGCAGGTGTTCCGGCCACACCTGGCCGCGGCTTTTGTGATCAACCGGCGCGTGGTGCGCACGGTGATCGGCCGCGAAGCCCGTGGCACTTTGGATGAACAACCTTTCCCGGCACTGGCCACCGAGGTGTGCCAGCGTATCGTCTTTGCCGACAGCGTGGCAGCAGGTCGCCTGGCCCGGGAGACTGCACCGGACAGTATGGCGGCCCGTGAGATTGCCGTCCTGGCCGATGAACTGCTGCGGAGGGTGCCATGAGTGGAAAAGGCTGCAAACGCGTTGCCATCGGCGCACGTCCGCCGGCCGATCCCAATGCCGAAGCCTGGATACGCCAGGGCGATGCCAACGCCGTGCAAAAGGGAGAGCTCTACACCGCCCGGCTGACACTGGATGTGACGCCGGCGATGCGCGCCCGTATCAAGGTGTCGGCCTTCACCCGGAACACCACGGTGGCGGAATTGCTGCGTGCATTGCTGGAGCGCGAGTTTCCGGAGGAGGGCGCATGATGCTGGACGAGTCACCCGCGAACAACTTGCTGTCGATGCCGCCTCGGGCATTCACCGCGCCGAACGGCGACGCACCCTTGACCCGCGTCTCGCTGCTCTACATCGAGCAACATATCAACCTGTACCTGCGCTTCGGTTGCCCATTGCGGGTTCACCAGATTGATCGGTGGCGACGCTGCGCGGTGTTTCCCCCGGCGCAGCTATTTTGCCGCATCCGTTGGGAGTCGAACGACTACGGCACCACGCGCTGGCAACTGATGGTCCTGCAAAGCGGCCGACCGCAAGAGGGTATGCAGCGGGTGCGTGGTGTGCGACCCGGCGCACACATCCTGCTGAACGTCGAGGGCGAGCGAAATGTGCGCGCAGTCTTGTCCCAGATCGACGTCATCGAAGCACAATGCATTGAGCCTGCTGATGTCTCTCCGACGTATTGGCGCTTGTTGAGCAATCGTCTCGCCGCACGACAGCCGCTACCCGGTTATGACGCCAACCGCCATGCAGCCTGGTTGGCGGGGAGGGCGCTGCAATGACACTGGAAACTGCTGTGAACTCCCGTTCACGTCGCATGGCGTGTGTCACTGTTCTGGTGCTAATGGCAGCCGGTTTGGCCGCACTGGTCTGGGCGGCATTCACGCCGTCAAAAGCACGGGTGGTCTACAACGCCTCTGACAGTGTGCCGATCGGCTGGTATCACATAACACTGCTTGGTACGGACGTAAATGCGATACCGGTGGACAGCATTGTGTTGGTTGATTTGCCTGATGCTGTTGCGGTACTGGCGGATCAACGTGGCTACCTGCCTTTGGATGTACCGCTGCTGAAACGGGTCGGTGCGGCAGCACCGCAGCATGTCTGTATTGAGAGTGGCCGCGTGCGCATTGATGGCGCACCCGTGGCCCAGGTGTTGCTCATTGATGCACAGGCTCGCCCATTGCCTTCCTGGACGCGATGCCGTCAGCTTGTTGAGGGCGAACTATTCCTGCTCAGCACCACCAATCTGGCCTCCTTCGACAGCCGCTATTTTGGTCCTATCGATAGGGCAAACGTGATTGGCGTGGCCCACCGACTCGACCTGGAGTGACCAGCGTGAAAGCGAAAGTTGGAACAATTGTCATGCTCTTTTCGTGTTACTGCCGCTGTCGCAAGGGTGCAGTCGCGCCAACCGAAATGCGGCAGTCCCCTGTGCAGATATCTTGCCCCGAGCGCCCTCCACCGTTGGCGGGGCCGACGCTCGCCGGCGACCGGCCGTCACGCATTGCAGCGTCACCGGGGCATCGCGTCCCCGAGCCTAGAGGCCGGGGAAGAATGCAGGGCAAGATAAAAGGTCGCGGCACCTTGGCTCGCGAAAAGGCAGTCTGCACATGGGGTGGACGCGGCACGCGCCTGGAGTGTGTAGCGTGCCGTGGAAAGTGCCAATGCCACGTCCGCACTGGTATAGCCGCGTGTCACTTGCCCCCCCTATTGCTGGACTTCGCTGGAGGTTCCCCATGAGTCGGCGCCGCAATGACGAGGGCGAGCAGTTCAAGGTCAGGCCCAACGCACCGAAAAATCGCGGCCAAACCTTTATCAACTCGGTCATCAAGCAAGCCAGCAAGGCGGGGTCCCGGGCTCGCAAGGGAGGTGGCCGTCCAGGGGCGCGACTGGGCCGTGGCCATGTTGCCGCCCGCTTTGCCGGGCAGTCCCTGGCGCCCAATGCCCGGCGCGTCACCATCAAGACCCGGCTGGTGAACCTCTCCAAAGCGGGGAAGCGTTCCACCATCACCCATCTGCGCTATATCGAGCGTGAAGGCGTAGGCCGTGACGGGCAACAGGGCAGGGCCTACAGTGCCCTGAGTGACGATACCGACCTCGCCGACTTCGAGCAGCGCGGCCGTAAGGATCGCCATCAGTTCCGCTTTATTGTTTCACCCGAGGATGCGGCGGAGCTGGAAGACCTGCACCGCTATACCCGCGACCTGATGCAATGCATGGAGCAGGATCTGGGTACGCAACTGGACTGGGTGGCGGTGGATCACTGGAATACCGACAACCCCCATACCCATATCGTCTTGAGAGGCAGGGATGACCAGGGCAAAGACCTGATTATCTCGCGTGACTATATTGCCCACGGCATGCGACGACGCGCCTGTGAACTGGCCACCGGTTGGCTGGGGCCGCGCACCGAGCTGGAGATCCAGCACAGTCTGCAACAGGAGGTCGAACAGGAACGCTGGACCGGCCTGGATCGTACCCTGAAGCGCGAGGCAGAGGACGGCCTGCTCGATATGCAAAAGCTTGCTGAGCCACACCTGAAACGTCAGCGCCTTTTATTGATTGGTCGGCTGCAGCGTTTGCAGCGCATGGGGCTGGCGAGCGAACGGCAGCCCGGTGGCTGGAGGCTCCATCCAGAAGCGGAGCGGACACTGCGAACGATGGGGGAGCGGGGCGACATTATCCGCACCATGCAGCGAGCCATGAGCGGAAGGCAGCGTGAACTGGACGTGTTCGAACCCGGTGAGGATGAAAGACCCATTATCGGTCGTGTCGCGGCCAAGGGACTCGCCGACGAATTGAACGACCGTGGTTATCTGGTGCTCGATGGCATCGACGGCAAGGCCCATTACGTGGCGCTGCCTGCCAAGGTGGAACTGGGAGAGTTCCCCATGGGTGCCGTGGTTGAAGCAACAGGTGTTGGCAAACTCCGCGCAGTGGATCGAGATATTGCCGTACTGGCCGAGGAGGGTTTGTACCGTATGAACCCGGATCAGATTCAACAGACTTTGAATACTCCTGGACGTGATCCTGAAGACGTACTGACCTCCCATCGCCGCCGACTGGAAGCCTCCTTGCGCCGCGCTGGCATTGTGGAGCGCCTGGGCGACGACGTCTGGCGCGTACCGGCCGATCTACCGGAGCAGGGTCGGCAATACGATCGACAGCGCAGTGGTGGTATTGCCGTGACCCTGAAATCCCACCTTCCCATCGAACGGCAGGCCCGGGCCATAGGTGCCACCTGGTTGGATCAGCAACTGATAAACGGCAGGGATGTCGGTGGTGGTCAAGGCTTCGGTGCCGAGGTGGGCAAGGCCCTGCAACAGCGAGCCGACTTCCTGGTGGAAGAAGGCCTCGCGGAGAAACGAGGCCGCCGCGTGATTCTCGCACGCAATCTACTGTCGACGCTGCGCAATCGGGAGTTGGCCAGGACTGCGCAGGGCATCACAGCGGAAACCGGCTTGGAGTATCGACAGCCCTCCAATGGTGAGCGGGTCAGTGGCATCTACCGCCGCAGTCTGATGCTTACAAGTGGCCGCTTCGCCATGCTGGACGATGGCATGGGATTCAGCCTGGTGCCCTGGAAACCGGTGATTGAACAGCGACTGGGACATCAGGTCGCCGCGACGGTAAGTGGTGGTAGAGCTTCATGGGAAATTGGGTGGAAACGTGGATTATCTATCGGTTAGCTGATCGGCAACTCGTGAAGGTTAGACAAAATAAGCAAGGGTAGACAATCTCATCAGTGTTCACTGAAAATAGCTTCCCGGCCAAAGTTTGTACAAAGCCACCTCGGTCTCAAAGCCACTGTAACGTCAGAGTGGTGACCATGTAGGTTGTCGATTTAAGAAATAAGTGGGTTGTGAATATGAATGCCGTAATTTTTGACATGGATGGTCTGTTGATCGATTCCGAGCCATTTTGGACTAAAGCCGAGAGAATGGTGTTTTCCTCGGTGGGTGTAGATTTATCAGATTCGCTTTGTGAAAAAACTGCATCCATGACGACTAGAGAGGTAACTGAATTTTGGTATGATCGTTTTCCATGGAAGCACAAATCCATCGAAGCAGTTGAAAATGATGTCATTGACTGTGTTGACGAACTGATCAAAAAAGATGGTCGGCCGATGGCTGGTGTCAGGGAGTTACTAGACGATTTTCATAAAAGACAGTACAGGATTGGCCTATCCACGAACTCGCCTTTTCGATTGGTTGCATCCGTGATGGAAAAGCTAGATATAGGCCATTATTTTCAAAGCATTTCCTCTTCTGAGCATGTCGAAAGTGGCAAGCCTGATCCGGCGGTATATCTGTCGACACTGACTAAGTTACAGGTCGATGCCAGTAATTGCATTGCCTTTGAAGATTCGGTTTCCGGTGTGTTAGCGGCTAAGTCGGCAGGCATAAAGGCGGTTGTCGTGCCGCCGAGGCACGATTTTGATAATCCGAAATATGATGTGGCTGATATAAAGCTACGAAGTCTTTCGGAATTCAATCTTAATTGCTTGACGATGGCTTAATGTTTCTGAAATAACTTTCAAAGAATTGCTGTTCGCAAGTATTGCCATGCTCAATGCATTTTGTTGCTAGAAGCAAACCTCCGCTCCTTAACTTTTCGTAGTCAATGGATATACCACCACCAAGGGTGCTTGGGTGGCGTGGTGTCAGTCACATCTTGGATAAAGAGAGCGGCGAATAATATGAAAACAGTCAGCAGCAACAGGCCTTTAAGCCATGTTGGTAAACGTTGTTTAGTTTGCGATTTTTGGGGATGCTCGTTATGCATCGTTCTCTCCCTGCGATGGATCAGCAGGCAAAGTCTGGTTGCATTCGCCCCGGTGGTATAGGGACAGTTAGCGCATATTGTGCTAGTACACAGATGCAAATAAATTAGCTGTTATGCATAACAGATTGGGGCATTCCTGATGAAGGATAGTGCCTGTTGTACCGATGCAGTAGTGCACAACGTCGCCTTTGGCTAGATGCTATTAACGTCTTTTCGAGTCACTAACGCCGCAAGGGTGGACAGGGCCTTCATCGCTGTTTCATCCCAGCGGCAGGCACAGGAAAGACGCATGAAATTCCGGTATTTCCGGCTCGCAGAAAAGATCGGCCCCGGGGCAATACTGATACCCCGCGCCATGGCTTGCTGGGCCAGTTCGAGGCTGTTGACGTCTTTGGGCAGTTCTACCCAGATGACAAACCCGCCCTCCGGTCGTGTGATGCGGGTGCCTTCCGGGAACAGCGCCATGACGGTGCCCGACATGCGAGAAACGGCGAGCGCATAGTCGTTTTTCACCTTGCGCAGGTGGCGTTCATACTGGCCACCCTCCAGCAGGGAGGCGACAGCGAGCTGGGGGATTGTGGGGGTGGCAAGATTGAGCACGTATTTCATGTACTCCACCTGTTGCTGGTGGCGTCCCGGTACGATCCAGCCGATGCGCAACCCTGGCGCTAGAGTCTTGGAAAACGAGCCGCAATACAGTACATCTCCGGCTGGCGATAGCGCCTTGCAGATGGATGGTCTCACGGTACTGAAGCCCAGGTCGCCATAGACATCATCTTCCACCAGAGGAATATCGTGGCTGGCCAGCAGCTCCACTAATCTGGTCTTGTGGTCGTCCGGCATGCAGCTTCCCAGGGGGTTGCTGAAGTTGGGTGTCACCGCGCAGGCCTTGATGGGCCACTGTTCCAGGGCAAGCTCAAGGGCCTCCAGGGAAATACCGGTGCGGGGATGGGTGGGGATTTCCAGGGCTTTCAGGCCGAGGTTATCGATGACCTGAAGCAGCCCGTAGAAGGTCGGTGATTCAACGGCCACCACGTCGCCGGGCTTGGTGACGGCCCGTAACGCCAGGGAGAGGGCTTCCTGGCAGCCGTTGGTGATCACGATCTCGTCGGGGTGAACGGGGCAACCCGCTTCCACCATGCGCCGGGCAATCTGTCGACGCAAGGCGGGCAGGCCGGGCGGGAATTCGTAGGCGGCAACACTGTCCCGGTGGAATCTTGCGGCCTGGGTGATGGCCCGCTCAATGGCGCGAACCGGCAGGAACGAGGCATCGGGTACAGCAGCTCCCAGCTGTATGACCGATGGGTCATGGGATGCCTTGCCCATATTGAGCACCAGGGCCTGCCCGTTGACAGGCACAGGCTTGTTGGGTGGTCTGGATGTCAACGGCTCCGGGGCCAGTGGCTGGGATTTTTCCCGCAGGTAATACCCGGAGCGGTTGCGCGCCCCGATCAGGCCGGCATCCTCCAAGTGACGGTAGGCGGTGATGACCGTCGCGATGCTGACGTTACGTTGCTTGCTGAGGGTGCGTACCCCCGGGAGTTTGTCGCCCGGTTGGTAGACGCCCCGCTCAATACCTGCCTTTAGCTCATCGGCGACCTGTTGATACAGTGTTTCCATTTGTGGGCTTTCCAATAGAGTTTAACCTGTACAGTTTGAACCTGTTTTTATCGGTACAGATTTTTTAAAAGTGAATCTGTAACGGATCAATATAATTGTTTTGAAACTGTACCGAAAAGAAAGGGGTGTTTACAGTGACTTTTAAGAATTTCCCGACGGTTTCACTGGAGTTCATATGCCCTGTCCCCTTTACATTGTCGATGCGTTTACTAGTGGCCCGTTCACGGGCAATCCTGCCGCTGTTTGCATTCTGACCGGCAGGGAGTCTCCCCAGTGGATGCAAAATGTGGCCGCCGAGATGAATCTTTCTGAAACGGCATTTACCTGGCATTTGCAAACCAATGAATGGGTACTGCGCTGGTTTACGCCCAGTTGCGAAGTCAATCTTTGTGGGCACGCCACCCTGGCCACTGCCCATGTGCTTTGGCAGCGCGGGGTTGGCCGTGACATGATTGACTTTCGTACCCGCAGTGGTCTGCTCTCTGCTACTCGCAAGGAGCATGTCATCAGGTTGGAACTGCCTGCGGATTCACCCGTGGAGCTTCCCCCGGATATGCAGGCGAGCATCTCAGACATTCTGGGCGTTCAGGCGGAATGGATTGGCCGGGGTGGTGAAGATGTGCTTGTCGTGTTCAAGCAGGCTGATGATGTGCGGGAACTGCAGCCTGACCTGGCCTTTCTGAAAACATTACCTTTTCGTGGCCTGATCGTCACGTCGCCGGGGGATGAGGATGGAGTGGATTGCGTTTCCCGGTTCTTTGCCCCCGCCGCTGGCATCCCGGAAGACCCGGTTACCGGGTCGGCCCACTGCCTGCTGGCAGTGTATTGGGGGCACCGTCTCGGGCGCAGGACGCTGCGGGGTTACCAGGCATCGGCCCGCACCGGAATCGTGGATATGGAACTGTCGGGTTCCAGGGTGATATTGAGCGGCTTGGCGAAGACAGTATTGACGGGCGAATTCCACGGTTGATTGGCGCAACGTTTTTTCATATTCAAGGAGGTTTAGGTAATCATGGCAACGACGATTCAGGTCTGGTTTGATTTTGCCAGCACCTACAGTTATCCGGCGGTAGTGCGGGCCACACAGCTGGCGGCGGCAAACGATATTTTGCTGCACTGGCGGCCCTTTATGCTGGGCGTGATTTTCAAGCAACAGGGCTGGAACGACTCGCCTTTCAATCTCTATCCCCCGAAAGGGCGATACATGTGGCGGGATATGGAAAGGCTGTGCGCAGCGCAGGGCATTCCCTTTCATAAGCCTACGCGGTTCCCCCGTAACGGCCTGCTGGCAGGCCGCATAGCCTGCCTTAACCAGGACGCCCCGTGGATAACCGCGTTTATCCAGGCGGTATACCGGGCCAACTTCGTCCATGACCAGGATATCGCGGATACCACTGTCATCGGCGAAATCCTCCACCAACTGAATGTGGATAGCGCGGGCGTTATTGCCCATGCTCTTTCGGAGGAGAGTAAGCAAAAGTTCAGGGACCAGACTGGTCAGGCTGTGGAACTGGGCATTTTCGGGTCACCCACCTTTATGATCGGTGATGAAATGTTCTGGGGTGGCGACCGACTGGCGGAGGCCATCGACTTTGCCATGGGACGATATTCCCGATTATGATCTCTGCGGTGTAATACCCGATAACGTTTCTTGATGGGAGTGAGCACCGATGAAACTGTCTGCAACTGATTTTGTGCAAATGAAAGGTTCGAGGCCAATTACCATGCTGACGGCCTATACCTGCCCGGTGGCGAGGGAGCTTGAGGCGGCAGGCATCCCCATTATTTTGGTGGGTGATACCGTGGGCATGGTGGAAATGGGGTTTGACAGTACCCGCGAGGTGACCGTGGAGCATATGGTTTACCACATAGGTGCTGTGCGCCGGGGTGCACTCAATACTCATATTATTTGCGATCTGCCCTTCGAGTCGGACAAAACACCTGAGCTGGCATTGGCTAACGCGAAACGACTGCTGGCTGCTGGTGCAGACAGCATCAAGTTGGAAGGCCCCAAGACCGACATTATTTCGTATCTGGTGGAGGAGGGTATTGCGGTGGTAGGACATACCGGCCTGTTGCCACAAACCGCCAATAGCTTTGCCAAAGTGGGGCGAAACGCCGAGGAAGCGCTACGGATTCAAAAGGAAGCGGCTGCGATTCAGGAAGCCGGCGCCTTTATGCTGGTGATCGAACATGTTCCCCACGACCTGGCTAACAGTATTACCCGGACATTGACCATCCCGACCATCGGCATTGGCGCCGGATCGGATTGCGATGGGCAGGTGCTGGTCATAAACGATGCCTTGGGTCTTGGAGACTACTGGCCGCCTTTCTCAAAGCAATACGCTCATGTTGGCCGGGAAATCCAGAAGGTGGCCCAGCGGTTTTCTCGGGAGGTAGAATCCAGGGAATTCCCTAACAATATTATCCAATTCACTGGCTCGAAAAAGTAATCGCCGAGTCGGATCAGCAGAATCGCTTCGGAAATAGCCTCGCGCAGGAAATATATCGCAGGCTCAAAGGATGTTTAATTAGGGCGATCCCATTGAGCCCTCAGGTTTTCACGAGAAGATAGCCCCCCGTGGCTATCATCATGGCGCCCGCTACCGGTTTTGCTTTGGTTTGAAAATACAATCTGCCGGATAGCTTCACCATCTTGCTGGCGGAGACTGCGTACAGAATCTTGACGCCACCAACAGCGAATAGGGTTATGCCAAAGATGGCGGCAATATCCACGCTACGCAGTGTGATGGGGTCAATAAACGCGGGAAAGAGACTGGCGTAGAAAAACACCGCCTTGATATCACTCAGCGTTAATAAAAATCCCGACAGGAAGCTTGCTGATGTGGCTCGCGCCCCGTTAGGTGGAACGCTCGGCTCCCCTTGGGGAACCCTGTGAGCGTGGTTCCTGATCAAGTTAAGGCCAAACCAAATCAGATAGCCTGCCGCCAGGTAGCGGATCACCACAAACAAAGCCCCCAACTGTTCCGACAATGCGCTCAAGCCGAGCAGTGCCATTGCTACAAAAACGAGGTCGCCGGCAACGACACCCAGAGAGGTGATAACACCCTGTTTGACACCCATCGTGGAGGCGCGTATCACCACCAGGGCGACACTGCTACTGGGAATGGCGGCGAGCAGGGTGATGATCGTTGCCAGGGCGATGGTGTTGTAGAAAGTCAAAAGACACCTTGTGGGTTGAGCAGGGTCGCTATGCTTCCAGGTTGCTCTTTACCTGCTATCCTGATTTTGGGTGCACGGTTCAATTCAATTCAACTCAATGCCCCTAAGCCCTAGATAGTGAGAAGTTACCTCAGAACTGTAGAGAAATAGCCAGTGAACCGAAATCGTCGCTCTCGCTCTGGCTGTCGAACTCCCTGGTTCGTATCACATGGGTATAACTCAGCCGGACGTTTCGCCACACCAGTACTGCACCGAATTGCAAGTCGCCCACCCAGTGCTTTTTCTCCACGCTGTAGCCGCTGCGAAAACTGTTGCCGTCGAGAAAAATGTTACGAGCCACGGCGCGCCCTTCTATCCCGGCGAATACATACCAGCCGATGTCGGGGCGCGGGACGAAACTGCTGGTACCGGTCAGGCCGGGCTGGATACGTGGCGGCCCGTAGTCGAGGGGTAGGTTGTCGCCATAGCGCAAGGTCAGCCCGGCGTTGCCATAGGTATGGATATTCCCCACCGTTGCGCCCATATGGGGTGTGATATCGAATTGGTTGCCCACCAGGGTGGTATCCACCAAAGCGCGCCAGTTACGCTGCCAGGCCAGGATTAATCCGGGTTCATTGCGCAACTGATGATCCCAGCCTTTGGGGTCATCGGCGTTCACCAGCCGGTGCACGGCCTTCTGGGTCTGTTCCGCCAGGGAAGCAGGGCCCACCACCCCCACAGTTAAAACCACCTGGTCGAGCTGAAGGCCGGTTTCCACCCCAAGGCCAACACTGCCGTAGAGCCAGCCGGCGTAGGGGCGTTCCCCGTCCGGCGGGTTTTCGAGGGTGATATCCCTGGGGGTATACATGTTCTGGCCGAACGAGTAGCCATGCAGCACCTGACCATCACGGGGGAACCAGGGAATAGCACCGGCAAGATCGAGCGCCCACTGAGGCGTTTCGGCCGAGCCCGGGATCCAACTCAACCGCACGCCATTGGTGTAGTGGCTGTCCCGGTTGTAGAAGGTGTCGTTCTCGTAGACGACACTCAGGGTACTGCCACGTTCCGGTACAGGCGCTGCCGTGCCCGCAACCACCCCGCTGGAAGCAGCAAGCGTGGACGCCAGGAGTAAAAGGTATGGATTTTTCCACATAGTCTAAGCCATGGCCCCGATGGTTTTGCGAAACCGGGCCAGGGACAACGAAAAAAGCCCGGCGCCGATAAACAGCAGGGCGACAAACTGGGGCCAGACCACCGCGAAGCCCGCACCCCGGTAGAGGATGCCCTGGGCGAGCATGACAAAATGGGTATTGGGCGCCAGCAACATCAGGTACTGAATGGCGGCCGGCATGCTCTCCCTGGGGGTCATTCCCCCTGAAAGCACTTGCAGCGGAAGCAGGATCAGCATCAGCAACAGCCCAAACTGGGGCATGGAGCGCGCCACGGTGCCAAGGAAAATCCCTAGGGACGTAGTGGCGAACAGGTGCAGGACAGCGCCGGTCAGAAACAGCGGCACCGACCCCTCGATCGGCACACCCAGCCAGCCCTGCACCACCAGGGAAAGAGACAGCGTGGTGGCCACCAGGACCACCAACACCATGGCCCAAACCTTGGCGGCCATGATCTCGAAGGGCGTCACCGGCATGGCCAGCAGGTGCTCGACGGTGCCGTGCTCGCGCTCGCGGATCAGCGCCGCGCCGGTGAGAACGATCGCCAGCATGGTGATGTTACTGATCACCTCCATCACCGAACCGAACCACACTTTGTTGAGTTCGGGGTTAAAGCTGGCGCGCAGTACGAGATCAACGGGCGGCGTACTGAGGTTGCGGTGGCGTTCCAGGTAAGCACTGATCTCACCATTGACAATGGCCTGGACATAGCCGTTTCCGGTAAACGCCTGCCCCATGCGGGTGGCGTCCACGTTGAGCTGGATTTCCGGTTGCCGGCCGGCCAGCAGGTCGCGTTGGAAATGAGGGGGGATATTGAGGGCAAAGGTGTCGAGGCCGGCGTCCATGCGCTCGTCCATCTTGTGCCCGTCGATCAACACCGGCTGGGAAAAGTAAGGCGGGTAGAAGGCATCGACAATCCGAGCCGACAGGGGCGAACGGTCCTCATCGACAATGGCGATGGGCGCCTTATTGAGCGATTCGGGCATGGCGGTGGCGGCCGTGTACACGGACAGGGTGAAGGCGTAGACGATCAGCACCAGCATCATGGGGTCGCGGCCGAGGCTGCGCAATTCCTTGACGCCCAGGTGCAGGATGTTTGCCAGGGCCATATCAGCGCTCCTGCTTCGACAATAACAGCGTGCCCGCCATCAGCAACACCGGCGCGGCGACCAGCAGCGCAAGGAAAGAGGTATGCAAATCCGCAAAAGAGAGCCCCTTGGAAAACACACCCCGGGAGATGGTGAGGAAGTGGGTGGCGGGATAAATATCCCCCACCAGGCGACCGACGCCTTCGAGGGAGGAAACCGGATCGATCATGCCGGAAAATTGCACAGCGGGCACCAGGGTCAATATGGCGGTACCGAACAGGGCCGCGATCTGGCTGCGGGTAAAGGTCGACATCACCAACCCCAGGGCGGTGGCGCAAAACACGTACAGCAGGGCTGCCAGCGTCAGGGTGGGGAAGCTGCCGGTGAGGGGCACCCGGAATACGGCTACCGCACAGAGCGCCAACAAAAAGAAGTTGAACATGCCCAGTGCCACATAGGGCAACTGTTTGCCGAGCAGAAACTCCAGGCGATTCACCGGCGTGACATAGAGGTTGACGATAGAGCCCAGCTCCTTTTCCCGCACCACCGACAGGGCGGTGAGAATGGCGGGAATCAACATCAGCAACAGGGGAATCACCGCTGGCACCATGGCCACCAGGCTTTTCACGTCCGGGTTGTAGCGGTAGCGGGTCTCCACCGTGGCCGGCCGGGCCAGGGCGCTGGAACCGAGGGCCTCCCGGGCCTTGCCCGCCAGCCAGTGACTGTGCATGCCCTGCACATAGCCGCTGATGGTCTCGCCCCGGCTGGGCATGGCGCCGTCAATCCAGGCGCCGATCTCCACCGACCGCCCTCGGGCCAGGTCGGCGGCAAAGCCCGGCGGGATCTCGATGGCCAGGCTGATTTCACCGCTGCGCATACGCCGCTCCAGCTCTCCATAACCGGCCAGGGGTGGCTTCTCGACAAAGTACCGCGAGCCCGACAGGTTGAGAACATAGTCGCGGCTGGTGGCGGTCTGGTCGCGATCGAGCACCGCAAAGGTGAGGTCTTCCACATCCATGGTAATGCCGTAGCCCACCACAAACATCAGGATAAGGGTTCCCACCATGGCCAGGGTGAGGCGAATGGGGTCCCGCAGCAGTTCCAGGGTTTCGCGCCGGGTATAACTGTACATGCGCCGGCGGCTGAACCAGTGCGGCTTGCGACCCCGCCCGTCGGCCGCTCCCGCCGCGGGCGCGGACCCGACCTCACGGGCGAGGCCGGCATCGGCGGGCGACGGTTGCCCGTGCCCCTTCGCGTCGCGGGCGACTTCATCTTCCAGATAGGCCACGAAGGCGTCATCCAGTGACGCCGCCTGACGGCTGGCTATCAGGTTTTCGGGGGTGTCGGTCACCAGCACTCGCCCGGCGTGCATCAGGGAGATACGGTCGCAACGCTCGGCTTCGTTCATGAAATGGGTGGAAATGAAAATGGTCACGCCGTCGTTGCGCGCCAGGTCCACCATGATCCGCCAGAATCCGTCCCGCGCCACCGGGTCCACCCCGGACGTGGGCTCGTCGAGGATCAGCATTTCCGGGCCGTGGATCATGGCCACCGCCAGCGACAACCGCTGGCGCTGCCCCAGAGGCAGAGCGTCCGGCAAACTGTCCAGCACCTGTTCCAGCTCGAAGCGCCGCGCCATTTCCGCCACCCGCCCGGCAATCTCATCCTCCGGCAGCCTGAACAGGCGCGCATGGAGGTTAAGATTCTGGCGCACGGTGAGCTCGCCGTAGAGGGAGAAGGACTGGGTCATGTACCCCACCCGCCGCCGGATGGCGATATCCCCGGTGTCCACTTCCCGGCCGAACAACCAGGCCTGGCCGGAGCTTGCAGGCAGAAGGCCGGTAAGCATCTTCATGGTGGTGGTCTTGCCGCAGCCGTTGGAGCCGAGAAAGCCAAAGATCTCGCCCCGAGGAATGCGAAAAGTTGCCCGATCCACGGCGGTAAAATCCCCGAAACGCATGGTCAATTCCCGGGCCTCAATAGCGATTTCTTCCTCTGCCATCGCCTCGCGCGGAGGAATCGTCACCGGATGGTGGCGAACGCGCTGTGCTTCGGGCAACAGAGCAATAAAGGCCGCCTCCAGGCTTTCGGCACCAGTTTTCATCAGCAATTCCGCTGGCGAACCCTCGGCCAGAACCCGGCCGTCATTGAAAGCCGCCAGCCAGTCAAAGCGCGCGGCCTCCTCCATGTAGGCGGTGGCCACCACCACGCTCATACCCGGCGCGGCTTGGCGGATGCGGTCGATCAGCGCCCAGAACTGGCGGCGTGACAGAGGGTCAACCCCGGTGGTGGGTTCGTCAAGGATCAGCAAGTCGGGGTCGTGGATCAGGGCGCAGCACAGGCCAAGCTTTTGCTTCATCCCCCCGGAGAGTTTGCCCGCTGGACGATCCGCGAAGGGAGCAAGGCCGGTAGCCTCAAGCAACTGGGCAATACGCTTCTCACGCTCCGCCGTGCCGTGGCCGAACAGGCGACCGAAGAAGTCAACATTTTCGTAGACCGAGAGGGTGTGATAGAGATTCCTGCCCAGCCCCTGAGGCATGAAGGCGATGCGCGGGCATACCCGCCGACGGTGGCTGTCGCTGTCGATATCGCCACCCAACACCTCGATGCGGCCCTGCTGCAACCGGCGGGCGCCCGCCAGCAGGGACAGCAGGCTTGACTTGCCCACCCCATCGGGGCCGATTAACCCGACCATCATCCCGGCGGGAATGGAAAGCGTGACATTGTCCAGCCCCTGGGTTTTGCCGTAGCGGTGGGTTACGCCTTCGATCCGCGCAACGGCGTCGGTCATTTTGGTCGTTGCCATGGGCTGTTAACCCTCAAGGCAACTTCACGGCAAGGTGGTCGGGCCATGTGGCTTTGCTGTCCGCCAGCAGGTAGGCCACCCCAGGCAGGCCGGTCTTGACTCGCAACAGGTTTTCGTCGAGCACATCGTGGGGCACCTGGGCGCGGACCTGAAACATCAGTTTTTCCCGCTCGCTGGCGGTTTCCACCGTCTTTGGTGTGAACTGGGCGACGTCCGCCACGAACGACACCGATGCGGGGAAAACATACTCCGGCGCGGCATCCAGCACGATACGCACTTCCGCGCCCTGGGCGAGCCGGCCCGCCATGGCCGTGGGCAGGAAGAAGGTCATGTAGACGTCCCGCAGATCCACCAGGTTGAGAACCCGGCCACCGGCGGCCACCACCTCGCCGGGCTGGGCTATCCGGTACTGCACCCGGCCATCCCGCACGGCCTTGAGTTCACTGTCGGCAATGTCCGCCTCAATCCGCTCGACACTGGCCGCGGCCGCTGCAACCGTAGACTCCGCGCCGGCGATCTGGGCCTGTGCCGTTTCGATGGCGGCATCACTGGCCGCCACCTGGGCTTCGGCGGCAGCCAGGGCAGCGGCGGCGCTCTGTTGGGTAGCGAAGTCATCGTCCACTTCTTGTTGTGATCTGGCACCACGCTCGGTTAGGGAGGCAGAGCGCTGATAGCGTTTCTTTGCCACGTTGAGTTCGGCCTGGCGCTGAGCCACAAGCGCAACAGCGGCCTGACGCTCGGCCAGGCGAAGCTTCACCTGGCTGTGGGCAATGGCCACAGAGCTTTCAGCTTGGCGCAGCTGGGCCTCGGCCTGCCGCAACTGTGCTTCAAGATTTTCGGTATCCATTACCGCCAGTACTTGGCCAACAGTAACGAAATCCCCCTCAGTCACGAGAATATCGCGAATACGCCCGGCTTGTTTCGCGGCGATATCGATTTCTGTCGCCTCCACCCTGCCATTCCCTGAGGCCAGTCCCTGGTCAAGGTCCGGTGACAGATAGTGTTGCCAGACAAACGTCGCCACCACAGCTATAAAGGCTAGCAAAGTTAGAGTAAAGAACTTTCTACTGCGTATATTCATGATGGTCTTTCCTTGAGTATCATAGAAGTGGCGGCACCTCTTTTTCTGGGTAGATTATACACGGCGGATTGTTACCCTCCCACAACATGGCGCTCTGGTATACTCGATTTCTGTGGAATGAGCACGTAACAACAGGCGTAATGTTTTAGAAAGGGGCAGTATGACTTCCGGGTTCCCTTGTGGGCGGCATTGGAACAGTTGGTGGCAGCTGCTGCATGAAAACTTGTCAATTCAACAATTGTCCAAGTGCGCGCAAGGCTGGGGACAGAATTGGTTCCCACGGCAAAGCACAGTTTATTCGGAAATGGTGTTTGAATCGTTGATCGCTGGAAAATAAATACCCAGGGGCGATGCTGATCCTGTGTTCCAGTGCTTTTTGGTAAAGCTCGGTGGTATCGAACTCCCCAGGCAACTGCACCCACAAGACAAAGCCGCCGCGGGGTTGGGAGGTTCGGGTGCCGGGTGGAAACGTCGTTTTAATCAGGTCAATGCATTGCCCTATATTCGCGGCATAACGGCGGCGTATTTTGCGGACATGCCTGTCCATGCCGCCATTGCGCAGGTATTCATCCAGTACCCGTTGGTTCAATGTAGCGCTGGCAATATTCTGGGTGAATTTCAGGTAGGCGGCTTTCTCCGTATAGCGACCGGGTGATAGCCACCCCACCCGCAGGCCGGGGGAAACGGATTTGGAGAAAGAGCTGCAATAGAGTACCTCCCCGGCCGTATCGATGTGTTTGTAGGGCGCGGGGCGATGACCGTCGAAGGCAAGGTCACCGTAGATATCGTCTTCCACCAACGGTACATCGAAGCTATTGAGCAGCGACAGTAACGCCTGCTTTTGGTTGTTGTCTGGGCAGCTCCCCAGCGGATTGCTGAAGTTGCTGACGACGATACAGGCCTTGACGTCCCACTGCCGGCAGGCGTCCTCGACCTTGTCCAGATCCATGCCGGACTCGGGGTGGCAGGGGATTTCCACTGCGCGCAGTCCCAGGGTATCGATCACCTGCAGCAAACCATAGTAGGTGGGGGATTCCAGCAATACCACATCACCGGGTTCGGCCACGCACTTGAGGGCAATAATCAGTGCTTCGTGACAGCCGTTGGTGACGAGGATATCCGCGGCACTCACCTCACAGCCGTAGCTCAGCATCCGCAGCGCCAGGGATTCGCAGAGTGATGGCAATCCGGGCGGGACTTCGTAGCGCATAAAGCCGGTATCGTCGGCTCGGCTGATTCGGGCGGCGATTCGCTGCAGATCCTGTCCGGGGAAGTAGCTCTCGTGGGGTAGGGCCGCCCCCAGTTGCACCATGGTCTTGCTGCCAGTGGCCTGGATCAAATCCAGCGCCAGTCGCTGGCGCTTCACCAATATCGGTTTCAACGTGGCCTTGGCCGGGCTTTTTACCAGCTGTGCGGCGTCTTCGCCGCGCCATTTGACGAAGAATCCCGAGCGCGGAACCGCTTCAATCATGCCTTGGTTTTCCAATAGCTTCTGCGCCTGGAGGACAGTATTGATGCTGACACCATGGGTTTCCGCCAGCACACGCGTTCCGGGAATTTTTTCTCCTGGACTGTAGCGTCCTGCCTGGATCTCCCTGGTCAGCTGTTCGGCAAGCTGCTCGTAGCGATGGAGTTGAAAGCGTGGTGCGTCCAAAATCTGTACCCGTTCAAATTGGTATAAACTGTATCTGTACCCTTTTCTTGGAAAGATTACACTGTCTGCATTGCTCCCTCAATAGCCTGACTCCGATGAGCCCATCAATGGCATCGTCATCTTTCAGACGGTACGGGGGCGTCAACTCTGTGAGGTGATATCGGATGCAGGTCCAACCCCAACCCCAACCCCAGACCCAATCCATGTGTCATACAAAAACGAAGTACTCTTGCTGGAAGAACGGTGAGCTGGTGAGCGCTGACCAGGCGGTCGTGTCGATCTATGACCACGGTTTGCTATACGGTGACGGCTGCTTCGAAGGACTGCGATTTTATCACCGGCATCCTTTTCGGTTGGATCGTCACCTGGCGCGGCTGCGCCGCTCCCTCAGTGCACTGGCGATCACTGTTCCCTATACCGATGATACCCTCGCAGAAGCAGTCATGGCCTGTATCGCTCGCTCGGGCATGGGCGATGGTTACCTGCGGATTTTAGTGACCCGGGGTGAGGGGGATATGGGGCTGAACCCCCGCAATTGCACCGCGCCCAATGTCTTTATCATTCCGGCATCACTGTCGTTGGTCAGTGATGAAACCCGGCGCCAGGGGGTTAGCCTGATCACCAGCAGTATCAAGCGAGCAGTCGGGACGGGGCTGGATGCAAGGGTCAAATCCCTGAATTACCTGCATTCGGTTCTGGCCAGAGCGGAAGCGAATGCCGCTGGAGTTGATGAAGCTATTTTGCTAAACCAGTTTGGTCATGTGGCGGAATGCAGCGCCGAGAATATCTTTGTCGTCAAGGCGGGATCGCTGCTAACGCCGCCAGTTCAGGACGGTGCCTTGGAAGGTATTACCCGCGAAACCATTTTGAAGCTGTCGCCTCAACAAGGACTGGAGGCTCGCGAGAAGTCCCTCACCAGCTACGATCTTTACACTGCCGAGGAGTGTTTTATCTGCGGCAGCGGTGCGCGGTTGATTCCAGTTAAAACAATCGATGGTCGGCAGATTGCCCAGTGTCCCGGGCCTGTATATCAGCGTCTGTCACTTGCCTATCAGGCATTGATTGATGACGAATGTGGAGAGAAAAGACAATGACCTTCGACTTGGCCAGCTACGCCAACACCATGGCTCGCTACAACCAGTGGATAAATGGCGGTCTGTATTCGGCTGCGGAGACCTTGACCCAGGAGCAGCGCCGGTCGGAGTGCGGCCTGTTCTTCGGCTCCATCTACAACACCCTCAATCACTTGCTGGTCTGTGACCTGATGTGGCTGGCCCGATTCAAAAACGAACCCGTCACAGTGAAAAGCCTGACCCAGGAGCTGTTCGGTGATTATGCCCAGTTGCGACACGCCCGGGAGAAAGCTGACAGGGACATTATTGCCTGGGCACAAAGCCTTGCGTTATCCCCGCCGCCCGAACGGTTGAACTATGTCAGTTTGTCGAGCAATACCGAGCGGAATGTGGACTTCGCTCAGGCTATCGTGCATTTCTTCAACCACCAAACCCACCATCGTGGACAGGTGACAGCGGCGCTGTCCCAGAAGGGTGTGGACTTCGGGGTGACTGACTTGATCTTTATGCCGGAGGAGAATTGACGACATTGATCCCTCTCACTTTTGGTTTTATTCATCATTTTCGAGAGACAGGCATTGAACCAAACGCAGTAAATTTTCAAATGAAAAATTAGGCAGGGAGGTAAAAGGTGGAAGCGCAAGATACAGGCTATGAATCCAAGGCACTCGAGAGTTTTGGCCGCCAGGCGGTGATGCAAACCCTGGAGGCGGAGCTGAGTATTCAGGGGCCAGGAATCGTCTCCATCCGCTTTCCCTTCCAATCGCGGTTTACGCAACAGAACGGCTATATCCATGCAGGCATTGTCGCCACTATCCTGGACAGCGCCTGTGGCTATGCCGCATTTACACTGATGCCACAGGGGGCGGATGTGCTCACCGTTGAATTCAAGGTCAACCTGTTGCGCCCTGCCAAGGGGGATCACTTTGCCGCGAAGGCAACCGTGGTCAAGCCAGGCAAAACAATTTCTGTCGTGGAAGCTGCGTTGTACAGCTCGGAATATGGCGAAGAAAAACCGGTAGCGACCATGACGGCAACTATCATGACAATGTTGCAATTTTCAAAAATTGAGGAGTAGGCAGGAAAGAATAATGAATGGCTACACAACCCCCGACCTAAACCACAGCGCGTTGATCAGCATCGATGTACAAAACGACTTTGTGCTCGATGATGCCCCCGCCCGCATTCCAGGCACGCTGGAAGCGGTTCCGGCAATGAGAAAGGTGATTCAGTCTTTTCGAGATAGCGACTTACCGGTTATCCATGTTATCCGCTTGTACATGCCGGATGGCTCCAATGTGGACTTATGCCGCCGTGCGGCGGTTGAGCGAGGTGCCCGTATCGCGATACCGGAAAGTGACGGTGCTGAGCTTGTTGCATCATTGAAGCCCAATAGTGATACCCGCTTGAATGCCCAGTTATTGTTGTCGGGTGGTATTCAGGAAGTTGGTGACAATGAGTTTGTTCTTTTCAAGCCCCGGTGGGGCGCCTTTTACCAGACAGGACTGGAAAATTTCCTGCGAGGGCGAGGCATCAATACCTTGGTGTTTCTGGGTTGTAACTATCCCAATTGTCCCCGCACCAGTATCTACGAGGCCAGTGAGCGGGATTTCAGGATCATACTGGTCACCGATGCGATTTCTCAGCTCTATCCCAAGGGGGAAGAAGAGATGGAAAATATTGGCGTGACACTTTTCTCCTCTGAAGGTCTGGACCAGTTGGTACGGGGATCCATTTGTAAAGAATGATTTGGAGGAGTCAGCGTGATTGGGCACTGTCGATGTACGAATATGAAAGTGGAGTGGCAGTTTGACCGTGCCAGCGAAGTTCATCCCGTCATTTGTGATTGTGAATACTGTACAGCCCACAATGCTCAATATGTATTCCAATCTGACACTACCGTGGAAATACACATAAGGGATTTTTCATTCTATCGCCAAATCCAACAGGGAACGAAGACCGCCGTTTTTCATGAATGTCGAAAATGCGGAATGTTGGTTTGTGTGACGGTTGAATCAGGTGGAAAAATTTATGGGGCGATTAACCGTGTCTGTTTTCCTGAGAGGCTGGTTTTCGCCACGCCATTAAGGGTTGATCATGATGGTGCTCCCATACAAGACCGAATAAAGAAATGGGAACAGAATTGGTGTTCTTCGGTGACTATTAATACAGGATAGATCGCAGAGCATTGAGATAAATGAATCGAGGATGAGCGCAGTGTTGTGTGGGAAAAATATACATCAATGAGTCAAAGGAGTTTTTAATGAAGTGCTACGCCATTGGTGAGATTAATTTCTCTGATCATCATTGGGTAAATGATTATCTTAAGAATGTGACGCCATTGGTGGAGAATCTGGGGGGTATATATTTGGCAAGAACTCCATCAGTGGAGTTGTTGGAAGGTGAAGGGGGGGCTCCCCAAACGGTCGTTCTTATTCAATTTCCTTCAAAAGAAGTGGCGATGAAGTTTTACCATAGTGATGAATATGAATCTTATAAAAAAGCCAGGAAAGACGGCTCGCATGGGAGGTTTATGCTAGTGGACGGGCATGATGTTGCTTTGGACCAAATATAGTTAAAACGCATCAAGAGTCACATTAAGAGGGCTTTTCTATTACCCGCGGTATCGGACGATGAAAAGACTATATCCAATGGTTTTCTGTTAAAGGTTCAGTTCAACTTTTTTCAGAACAGGGGCAGGTAAAAATTCATTCTGGCTCAAAGTAGCAGAATCTATCAATAAATTCTGTGATTGGAGGATGCTGATTTATTTCGTGTGTTAGTTAGCTCGCGAACTGTAGAGAAAAAATCAAGGGTGTGTTGGGTATACACTTCTTTTTGGGCTTATTGATGGCAGGGAGAGTGTGCCTGGTTTTGAAGCATAAAGTGATAAAAAGATTGGTTATAAGTTGGAATAAATTGCATGGAGCTACGTCACTTACGCTGCTTTCTGGCTGTCGCTGAAGAATTGCATTTCGCCCGTGCGGCAGAACGCCTGCACATCGAACAGTCACCCCTGTCTCGGGCGATAAAGGAGCTGGAGGAAGACCTGGGAGTCCGCCTGTTCAATCGGACGACGCGCAGTACGAGGTTAACCCGCGCCGGGCAGCTTTTCCTGGACCATGTGCCACGTATCTTTACCGCCCTGGATCAGGCGCGGGGCAGTGTGCAAGCTGCCGCGGCAGGCTTTCATGACCAATTGCGCCTGGCGCTATCCGACGGCATCACGCCTCCGCGTCTCACGGCGCTATTGGCCCAGTGTCGCGAGGAGGAGCCGCAAGTCGATATCCGTCTGTTCGAAGTGCCGTTGGGGCAACAGCTCAGGGGTCTGCATGACGACCTATATGATGTGGGCTTCGCCCAGTCCGCCGAGGTGGGGGATGGTATTGTGGCCGAGCCGGCCTGGAGTGACCCTCTTGTCGTGGCGGTGCCGGCCAGGCACCCGCTGTTGGCCTACCAGCGAATTCCACTGGACGAGGTGCTGCGTCATCCGCTGGTCGCTTGCGATCCCCAGTCATGCGAAGGCCACTGCCACCAGATCCGTCGTATCTTGCGTGGCGCCGATCGAGAACCTTTGGTGGTGGAGCAGGTTTCCTCACACGACCTGATGTTGACGCTGGTGGCGGCGGGTTATGCGCTGGCACTGGTGGGCGCTTCTCACTTGGCCGCGTCCCGTCGAGAGGAAGTGGTGGCTCGGCCTCTGGCGGGACGATCACAGGTGCTGACAACGTGGTTGTTGCGGCGTGATGCCGAGCCTTCCGAAACCCTTCGAAGATTTATCGGGCGAGTCACTCCGATAAGCGGCGATCCCTCGCCCCAGGGGGACTCGTTCACATCCGATACCAAGGGAGAAAATTGATCATGAAACGTTTAAGCATACTGCTGGTTGTTGCTTTGTTGAGTGCCTGCGGCGAGAAGCCCACATCAATTGAAAAGCCATCCGCTGATGTGCCTCTCACCGATACGGTGGAATCGCTGCTGGCCGATCCCGGGCGGCGCAAGGAGCTGCGTGAGCAGTGTCGGCTCAATCGTGCGGAGTTGGGCGACAAACTGTGCAACATAGTAGCCGAGGCCACCAACAAGGCCTTCCTCGGTGATGGCAAAGTGCCGTACACACCGCCGAAGGAAAAACCGGCGTTTTAATGCCGACTGGTTGATAAGTTATCGCTGGATAACCCGCTTTGTTGGAATACGCTGTTATTTGCGGTGTTTTTACAGTGTTTCCCCTGCCTGGCAATCTTGCATTTCCCTTCAGCATTGTGCCGATAACAGTCTTTGACCGGCACTGATCCAGCACCGAATCTGACACTTGTTGGCGCGCTCATGTGCGTGCGAAACCAGGGCAAATTCGGAGGCGGATATGCGGGCGACAGGGGTACTCTACGGGCAGGTGCTGACGGTGTTCGGCATCGTCATAGCCGGCGTGTGGGGTGCCACCCAGTGGGTGGCCAACGCCCTGGGCTACCAGTCTCGTTTGGGTGCCCCCTGGTTCGAACTGCTCGATAAACCGGTTTACCACCCATGGCGCTTGTTCGATTGGTGGTTCTTCTTCGACGCCTATGCGCCCGGCGTGTTTGTTACCGGCGGTGCCATCGCCGGGGCCAGTGGCCTAGTGGCGGTGGTGGTGGCCATCGGGATGTCGATCTGGCGTTCCCGGCAATCGCGGCTGGTGACCACCTACGGCTCGGCGCGTTGGGCCGATCCTGCGGAAGTTCAGCGTGCCGGCCTGACCGGCGATGCCGGCGTTTTTCTTGGCCAGCACGACCACAAGTACCTGCGCCATGAAGGGCCGGAGCATGTCCTGACTTTTGCACCGACCCGCTCGGGCAAGGGCGTGGGGTTGGTGGTGCCGACCCTGTTGTCCTGGCCCGCCTCGGCGGTGATCCATGACATCAAGGGTGAAAACTGGCAACTGACTGCTGGCTGGCGGGCGCGGTTTTCCCACTGCCTGCTGTTCAACCCTACCGATGGCCGCTCGGCAGCTTATAACCCGTTGCTGGAAGTGCGGCGGGGCGCCCACGAGGTGCGCGATGTGCAGAACATCGCAGACATCCTGGTGGACCCCGAAGGCGCACTGGAGCGCCGCAACCACTGGGAGAAGACCTCCCATGCCTTGCTGGTGGGCGCCATCCTGCATGTGCTTTACGCGGGAGAAGATAAATCCCTGCGCGGTGTCGCCAACTTCCTCTCCGATCCGGCCTGCCCCTTCGAGGTGACACTGCACCGGATGATGACTACCAAGCATTTGGATGACGGGCCGCATCCGGTAGTGGCCTCGGCGGCACGGGAAGTGCTGAACAAGGCGGACAACGAGCGCTCTGGTGTGCTGTCCACCGCCATGAGTTTCCTGGGGCTGTACCGTGATCCCACGGTGGCCGCCGTGACCTCCCGCTGCGACTGGCGCATTGCCGATTTGATCGCCGCCGAGCACCCGGTGTCCCTGTACCTGGTGGTGCCGCCCTCGGACATCAACCGCACGAAACCACTGATTCGTCTGATCCTCAACCAGATTGGTCGGCGGCTGACCGAATCCCTGGATGGCAGCGACGGCATTGAGCGCCGACACAAACTGTTACTGATGCTGGACGAGTTTCCCGCACTGGGACGGCTCGACTTTTTCGAGTCGGCACTCGCCTTTATGGCGGGCTACGGCATTCGCAGTTTCCTGATCGCCCAGAGCCTCAACCAGATCGACAAGGCTTACGGCGTCAACCACGCCATTCTCGACAACTGCCATGTACGGGTGACCTTCGCCACCAACGACGAGCGCACCGCCAAGCGGATCTCCGACACCCTGGGTACGGCTACCGAACTGCGGGCACAGCGCAACTACGCCGGTCACCGGCTGGCACCCTGGCTGGGGCATTTGATGGTCTCGCGCCAGGAGACGGCACGGCCCCTGCTGACGCCGGGGGAGGTGATGCAACTGCCACCGGACGAAGCAGTGGTGATGGTTTCGGGTCAGCCGCCGATCAAGGCAAAGAAGCTGCGCTATTACCTTGATGCCAATTTTACCCGTCGGGTACTGCCGCCGCCTGTTCGGGATGAAGGCCGTTATGTCGACGTGCCCGAGGTTCGCCCCAATGACTGGAGCGAACTGGCAGTGCCTGCGGTGCCGGCTACGACTTCCAAGGCGGTTGATAACGCCGGAGGAAGTGATGATGGCGGTCCGCGCCGACAACCGGAACTGTCGGAGACTGTGAGCTGGGAGCCGGAAACCAAACCACCCACCAATGACCTGGCACTGCTGGATGACGGGGATGATATTGCGCCCCTGCCAGCCAAGTTCGACCCGCGCCTGCAACGTTTGGCACGGCAGGCCGCCCTCGACCCCGACGATGGAATTGCCCTATGAGCCGACTGCATTCCCGACACCGACTGAATTTGTTTATCGAGCGCGACCATGCCAGACGCCTGGACGAGTTGTCCGCGAAGAAGGGTGTGTCCAAGTCGTCCATCGTTGCAGCAGCATTGGCATCCTGGCTCTCGCCGGATGCCGCCGACAAGCGCGAAGCGGCCATGGCCAAACGCCTGGATCGTTTGTCCCGCCAGTTCGAGAAGTTGGAGAGGGACCAGAACATCCTGATCGAGACAGTGGCGCTGTATGTGCGCTACTACCTGACCGTAAGCACGCCGCTGCCGGAGTCACATCAGGAGTCGGCCAGGGCCCAGGGCAGGGCGCGCTTCGAGCAATTCGTCGAGCAGTTGGGCCGCCACATTTTGCGTGGCCGCAGTTTGGTGCGGGAGGTTTTTGAAGAATTGGAACCCGATACGCGGCGGCTGGATGAGATTGCCGCCCAGATTGAGGCTCAAGAGCGCGAGCAGCAACAACAGCACGATGGGGAGGGCGAATCATGAACGCGGCTCACCCATCGTCATCCTCGACACAATCACTCGACCGGCGCATCCGCATGCTGCGTACCGTCATGGGGCCGTTGATCGCCGCTGCGCTGGCAGACCCCGATGTGGTGGAGGTGATGCTCAACCCGGATGGCAGTTTATGGGTGGATCGTCTGTCCACGGGGCGAGCGCCAACCGGTGAAACGCTGTCCGCCGCCGATGGCGAACGCATCATTCGCCTGGTGGCGGCTCACGTGGGGGTGGAAGTCCATCGTGGTCGGCCATTGCTGAGTGCCGAGCTGCCGGAAACCGGCGAGCGTTTCGAGGGTGTCCTGCCGCCTGCTTCACCGGCTCCGGCCTTTGCCCTGCGCAAGCGGGCGGTGGGTGTGATTCCGTTGGACGACTATGTGCGCGACGGTGTGCTGGCGGAGTCTCAGGCGGCATTTCTGCGAAGTGCGGTGCGGGAGCGCCAGAACATCCTGGTGGCTGGCGGCACCAGTACCGGCAAGACCACCCTGGCCAATGCCCTGCTGGCGGAGATTGCGGCCACCGATGACCGGGTGCTGGTATTGGAAGATACGGTTGAACTCCAGTGTGTAGCAAAAGACCACGTACCCCTTCGCACCCGCCCCGGCGTGGTGTCTATGACCGAGCTGGTGCGGGCCACCATGCGCCTGCGCCCGGATCGGGTGGTGGTTGGTGAGGTGCGCGGCGGCGAGGCGCTGGATCTGGTCAAGGTCTGGGGCACAGGCCATCCCGGCGGCATCGCCACCGTGCATGCCGGTTCCGCTCAGGGTGCACTGCTTCGTCTTGAGCAACTGATCCTGGAAGTTGCCATCACGCCACCGCGTGCCTTGATTGCCGAGGCGGTGAATGTGGTGGTGTTTATCGCGGGGCGCGGCCGTGCCCGCAAGGTGCGCACTGTGGCCCGGGTCACCGGTTTCGACAGCAACGGCTATCACCTCGACGAATCCCTGTCGTCGTCGCTTTCATCCTCAATCGCCTCATCCTCATCCTCAACCTCATCTGGAGAACCCTCATGACCCCTGTTCATCCAATGCGGATTTCTGTAAATCCGGTTTTGAATACTCTGGTGTTTGCCGCGTTGTTGCTATGCGTGGCGACAACGGCACAGGCCGCGGGTTCCAGCATGCCCTGGGAGGGGCCACTGCAATCCATCCTCGATTCCATCCAAGGCCCGGTGGCCCGGATTGTCGCCGTGATCGCCATTATCGCCACCGGGCTGGCACTGGCCTTTGGTGATACTTCCGGCGGTTTTCGGCGGCTGGTGCAGATCGTGTTTGGCCTGTCCATCGCCTTTGCGGCGTCCTCGTTCTTCCTGTCCTTCTTCAGCTTCTCCGGCGGGGCGGTGGTGGCATGAACGGAGTGTCCGTATTCGCCGACGGTTTCGAGGTGCCGCTACACCGGGCGCTGACCGAACCGATCCTGCTGGGTGGGGCACCGCGCACCGTGTCCATTGCTAACGGTACGTTGGCTGCCGCAGTCGGGCTGGGTTTGCAGCTGTGGTTGCCCGGCCTGGTGCTGTGGCTGCTGGGGCATTCCCTGGCGGTATGGGGTGCGCAGGCCGACCCGCAGTTTATGGCGGTGTTCCTGCGGCATCTTAAGCACAAAGCTCTGCTGGATGTGTGAGGGCAGCCATGTTGAACCTGACCGAATACCGCAAGCGTCCCGCCCTGTTGGCCGATTGGTTGCCTTGGGCAGGGCTGGTCGCTATAGGAGTGGTGCTCAACAAGGATGGATCGTTCCAGCGCACGGCGCGCTTTCGCGGGCCGGATCTGGACAGTGCAACCCAAAGCGAACTGATCGCCACGTCAGCGCGGCTCAATAACGCGCTGCGGCGCCTGGGATCGGGCTGGGCCCTGTTCGTGGAAGCCGAACGCTTGCCCGCGGCAGGCTATCCGCAGTCGGAGTTTCCCGAGCCACTGTCCTGGCTGGTGGAGGAGGAACGCCGGGGCGCCTTCGAGGAAGACCACAGC
The DNA here is from genome assembly GCF_963975625.1 of uncultured Porticoccus sp. Taxonomy (NCBI): domain Bacteria; kingdom Pseudomonadati; phylum Pseudomonadota; class Gammaproteobacteria; order Cellvibrionales; family Porticoccaceae; genus Porticoccus; species uncultured Porticoccus sp. Next base: position 79,689 of record NZ_CAXBHS010000009.1, on the reverse strand, counting down.
CACTTCGAAAGCGCCTACCACCTGACGCTGGTATACCTGCCGCCGGAAGAGTCGCGCGCCCGGGCGACCAGCCTCTTGTACGAAAACACGTCTCGCCAGGGGGCGAACTGGCGTGAGCGACTGGATGCATTTACGGCGGAGACGGACCGCGTATTCGATCTGCTCGATGGCGTGATGCCGGAACTGGCCTGGCTGGATGACAGCGAGACGCTGACCTATTTGCACGGCACCGTTTCCACACGCCGTCACCCGGTGGCCGTACCGGAGGCACCGTTCTATCTTGACGCTTTGCTGGCCGACAGCCCGTTGACCGGTGGCCTGGCGCCGATGCTGGGCGAGGCGCACCTGCGGGTTGCTTCGGTGCGGGGTTTTCCCACCTCGACCTGGCCGGGGATTCTGGATGACCTGAACCGGCTGGGTTTTGGCTATCGCTGGAGTACGCGTTTTCTGTGCCTGGACAAGGCGGAAGCGGAACGGGAGCTGGGGCGGTTGCGCCGGCAGTGGTTTGCCAAGCGCAAGAATGTGGCGGCGCTATTGAGAGAGACCCTGTTCCAGCAGGAAAGCCCGCTGGTGGATACCGATGCCTCGAACAAGGCGGGGGATGCGGACGCCGCCCTGCAGGAACTCGGCAGTGATCAGGTGGCCTTCGGCTATGTCACGGCCACCGTGACGGTGCTGGATACTGATTCTGCCATCGCCGATGAAAAACTGCGCCAGGTGGAGCGGGTCATCCAGGGGCGGGGTTTTGTCACCATCCCCGAGACCATCAATGCCGTGGAGGCGTGGCTGTCTTCGATCCCGGGCAATGCCTACGCCAATGTGCGCCAACCCATCGTCTCTACGCTGAACCTGGCGCACCTGCTGCCGGTGTCGGCGGTCTGGGCGGGGCCGATGAAGAATGTTCATCTGGACGGCCCGCCGTTGATTGTCACGCGCACCGATGGCGCCACGCCGTTCCGGCTCGTCACCCATATTGGTGATGTCGGTCATACCCTGGTGGTGGGGCCTACCGGCATGGGCAAGTCCGTATTGCTGGCCACCCTCGCGTTGCAGTTTCGCCGCTATCCGGGTTCGCGGATTTTCGCTTTCGATATGGGGCGTTCCCTGCGAGCCACCATTTTGGGTCTCGGCGGCGAGCACTATGACCTGGGTGCAGAGGGCGAGATTGCCTTTCAACCCCTGGCCGGTATCGACCGGGAGGAGCGCCGCGCCTGGGCGGCGGAATGGCTGGAAGGGCGGATACGGCAGGAAGGGGTGACCCTTGACCCCGATGAAAAAGCGGCGATCTGGTCGGCGCTGGAAAGCCTGGCCGGTGCGCCGGTGGAGCAGCGCACCCTGACGGGGTTTTCCGTTCTGCTGCAGGACAATTCACTGCGTCAGGCGCTGGCCCCGTACCTGCTGGGTGGTGCCCACGGCAAGCTGCTGGACGCCGAGCATGACCGCCTGGGTATAGCTGATGTGCAGTGCTTCGAGATGGAGGAATTGATGGCCAGCCGTGCGGCGGTGCTGGCCGTACTCGGAGTGTTGTTCGCACGTTTCGATGAGCGTTTCGACGGGGCGCCGACGCTTCTGATATTGGATGAGGCCTGGCTATTCCTCGACGACCCGGTGTTTGCGGCGCGCATCCGCCAGTGGCTGAAGACCCTGCGCAAGAAGAATGTCAGCGTGATTTTTGCCACCCAGTCGCTGGCGGATATTCAGGATTCCAGCATCGCGCCGGCTATCGTCGAGAGCTGCGCGAGCCGCATTTTCCTGCCCAACCCCCAGGCCACCGAGCCACAGATTCGCTCCATTTACGAAGGCTTCGGACTCAATGCCCGGCAGATTCAGATTGTCGCCACTGCCGAGCCCAAGCGCGATTACTACTACCAGTCACGCCTAGGCAATCGTCTGTTCGACCTGGATCTGCGGCAGGTGGCGCTCGCCTTTGCCGGCGCCTCGACGCCCGAGGATCAGCGCGAGATGGATGCGCTGCTGGCCTCGATGCCGGTAGCTGATTTTGCCGTCGCCTGGCTGCGCCATCGCGGCATCGATTGGGCGGCGCAATTGCTTGACCACCACTCACCCGCAGGAACGTCTCTGGATGAACTTCCCAGGAGGAAACGTCATGAACCGTAAACGCCCGTTGGTATCCCGTTTTCGCGCGGTGGCGCTGGCCAGCGCCATTGCCTTCACTGTCGCCCAGCCCGCCCAGGCCCTGTTTGGTGTCGGCGATATTGTGCTCGACCCTTCGAATCTGGCGCAGAACATGCTGACCGCGGCCCGTACCCTGGAGCAGATCAACAATCAGGTACAGCAGCTGCAGAACGAGGCGAACATGCTGGTCAACCAGGCGCGGAATCTGCAGCGGCTTGATTTCAATTCGGTGAATCGACTGCGCTCGGCACTGGCGACCACCGGGCGTCTGATTGCCGAGGCCCAGGGTTTGGCCTATGAGGTAAACCGCATTGACCAGGAATTTGCCAGGCTCTACCCGCAGGAATACGCGGCTACCGTAAGCGGTGACCGCATGGCGCAGGATGCCCGCGAGCGTTGGGCGCACACCCTGGATGGCCTGCACACGGCGATGCGCATGCAGGGGCAGGTGTCCCAGAACCTGTCTGCAGACGAAGGCGTGTTGACTGATCTGGTGAATCAGAGTCAATCAGCCAACGGTGCCCTGCAGGCGATGCAGGCCACCAACCAACTACTCGCGTTGCAGGCCAAGCAGTCCATCCAGTCCCAGCAACTACAGCTGACGCAGCATCGCGCCGCGTCCCTGGAGTTGGCCCGGCAGGCTGCCGCCACCGAGCGCGGCCGGGAAGTGACCCGGCGATTCCTGGGGGAGGGCACGGCCTACACACCACAAGCGGTTTCCTTCTACGGGTACTGAGGCAGCGTGATGACTTTGATACCTGTGCCGATGGAGGCGCGTGGCCATGGATGATGTCGCGGTAATCGACCGCTTCCTCAATGTCTTCTCCACCTACATCGATTCGGGTTTCGGGTTGCTGGGTGGAGAAGTGGCGTTCCTGACCGCCACCCTGGTGGTGATCGACATGACCATCGCGGGACTATTCTGGGCTCTGAGCCATGCCACCGGGCAGGCCGATGACGTGCTGGTTCGCCTGATTCGCAAGGTGCTCTACGTCGGGGCTTTTGCCTACATCATCGGCAACTTCAATACGCTGGCGGGTATCGTGTTCCGCTCCTTCGCCGGGTTGGGGTTGATGGCGTCGGGCACTGGCATGACGGCTGCGGAATTCCTGCAACCGGGCCGGTTGGCCAAGGTGGGTGTGGATGCCGGCGCGCCGATTTTGGAGCAAATCAGCGAGATGAGCGGTTTCCCGGAAGTGTTCGTCAATATCACGCCCATCGTGGTGCTGTTCCTGGCCTGGCTGGTGGTGATCCTGACTTTCTTTGTGTTGGCGATCCAGCTCTTTATCACCCTGATCGAGTTCAAGCTGACCACCTTGGCCGGGTTTGTGTTGGTGCCTTTTGCATTGTGGAACAAGACCGCCTTTCTCGCGGAAAAAGTCCTGGGCAACGTGGTGTCCTCCGGCGTCAAGGTGCTGGTGTTGGCGGTGATCGTCGGCATCGGCACCGGACTCTTTGCCGAATTCCAGGTTGCCCCCGCCGAACCCTCTGTGGATTTTGCACTGGTAATCATGCTGGCTTCCCTAGCGCTGTTGGCCTTGGGAATCTTCGGGCCGGGTATTGCCACTGGCTTGGTTTCCGGCTCACCACAACTGGGCGCCGGAGCGATGGCGGGTGCCACGCTTGGTGCAGCCGGGACCGCCGTGGCCCTGGGTGCTGCTGCCACTGGAGTGGGTGGCGCCGTGGTGGCCGGAGCGCGAATGGCTCCCGGCGCGGTTCGGATGGCGACAGGTGGTGCCAGCTCGATGAAGGCTACGGCCAGTGGGGCGAGCTCGGTCATGGATTCAGCCGCCGCAAACACGAAGCACACGACAGCGTCGGGCGGACAGCCGGCTTGGGCCAGGCAGTTGCAACGTCGCCAGCAGCTTTCCCATACCGCGACGACCGTTGCCCACACCTTGCGCGGTGGTGACGGTGGCGGTTCTGGAACAGGCCCCAGTCTGAACGACCCGGATTCCTAAGGAGAGTTTTTCATGCGATTCAAGCGACCCCATGCGCGCTATGCCGAATCCCCCGAGCCAGCCACACCCTATCAGGCGGCTGCCCAGGCCTGGGACGAGCGCATAGGCTCGGCCCGGGTGCAGGCGAAGAACTGGCGGCTGATGGCCTTTGGCTGCCTGGCGCTGGCCCTGCTGATGGCCGGCGGACTGGTGTGGCGTTCGGCCCAGTCCATTGTCACGCCCTATGTCGTTGAGGTCGACACGGGCGGCCAGGTGCGGGCTGTGGGGGAGGCGACCACACCCTACCGGCCCAACGATGCGCAGATCGCCCATCACCTGGCCCGTTTTATAACCCTGGTGCGCTCGCTCTCCATCGATCCGGTGGTGGTGCGCCAGAACTGGCTGGACGCCTACAACTACACCACCGATCGCGGGGCGGCGGTGCTTAACGACTACGCTCGCAGCAATGATCCCTTTGCCCGTATCGGCCAAGAATCGGTGACGGTGCAGATCAACAGCGTAGTGCGCGCCAGCGACAGCTCCTTTCAGGTGCGCTGGAGCGAGCACCGGTTTGTGAACGGCGCGGCGGCCGGTATTGAGCGCTGGACGGCAGTGGTGTCCGTCGTGCTGCAAACCCCGCGCACCGAGCAGCGGCTGCGCCGCAACCCATTGGGCATCTACGTCAATGGCCTGTCGTGGAGCCGGGAACTGGAGGCCACTGAAGGAAAGATGCCATGAGCAATCCATTGAATAGGTGTACAGGAGTCCTGGTGCTGGCGGGGTCGTTTGCACTGGTCGGCTGTGCCACGCCGCAAAAACCGCCACAAATTACCCTGGACGAACCGGTCGCGGCAACCCTGTTGCCGGAGCCCGACAGAACAATAGAAGTGGTCGAAGTGCCAAAACCCCTGCCATTGCCGGGGCAACTGATGCCATTACCCACGGAAGAAGCGGATGCTGAGGAAGTCGTGCCCGAAGGCCCACAGGTACAGATAACCCAGGCTAACGAGGAGGCGCGTGTGGCACCGACGCGGGAAGGCTATGTCAATGCCGTACAGGTCTGGCCCTTTGCCGACGGTGCGCTGTACCAGGTCTATGCCAGCCCGGAGCGAGTGACCGTCATTGCCCTGCAGCCCGGCGAGGAACTGGTGACGGTCGCCGCTGGCGATACCGTGCGCTGGATCGTGGGGGATACGTCCAGTGGCACCGGAGCCGAGCAGCGGGTCAATGTGTTGGTCAAACCCATCCGCGTGGACATCCGGACCAACCTGGTGATCACCACCAATCGCCGTACCTATCTGATGGAGTTGATCTCGACCGAGCGCACCTGGATGGCCTCGGTCTCCTGGGACTACCCGAGGGATCGTATGCTGGCCTTGCAACGTCGCTCACAGGCGGCCGAGGTGGCCGCGCCGATTGACCGGGGTTTGTCCTTGGAAAATTTGCGATTCCGCTATGCCCTGACTGGCGACCAGCCGTCATGGCGACCGCTGAGAGCCTTCGATGATGGTGGGAAGGTCTATATCCAGTTCCCAGCCGGGATCGCCCAGGGTGAACTGCCGCCGCTGTTTGTGATCGGCCCGCAGGGCGATGGGCAGTTGGTTAACTACCGTTTTCGCTCGCCCTACTACATCGTGGACCGGCTTTTCGGTGCCGCCGAACTTCGCCTGGGTGGCGAGGAAGGGGAGGTGGTACGCATTGAGCGAACCGATGGGGTACGGAGGGAGTGAGCATGGACGATGACAGCACTCCGAATCAGTCACAGCGAGAACCATCGCCGAAATTGGCACCGGAACAGGTGGCGCTGCGTGCCCAGCCGCGGCCGGTCACGCGACTGAACCGGCGAATGCTGGCGGTCATCTCCGGTGGTGTCGCTACCGCCGTGTTGGGTGCCCTTTTCTGGTCGCTGCGGGTGCCCGAGCGGGACGATCTGAATGGCGCGGACGAATTGTACAACGTCGAGCGCGTCGCTCATTCCGAAGGACTGGCCCGTTTGCCAGCGGACTATTCGCAACTGCCGCCTGAAGTGCCTCGTCTGGGTAAGCCGCTGCCGGGTGACCTGGGTGAGCCAATTCTGAAGGCGGAGCGGCAGGCCATGGGTTATCGGGACGGCCAGGACTCGGCGGAAGCCGACCGACTGGCACGCCTCAAGGAAGCGGAAGAGGCCGCAGCCTCTGCCGTATTCTTCGGGTCGATTCGACCACGGTCTTCTACCATAGCTTCTGTTGCAGGTGGAGGAGAGGGGTTGCCGATAAATCAGGGCCTGGGCGCCCTCGATTCTTTGGCGATGTTGCAGGGCGCGCCTCCCGGAGAGACCGACCCCATTGCCCTGCAGAACCGCCAGGAACAGAAGGAAGCCTTTCTCAGTAACTTCTCATTTACAGAAACCCGTAATTCCGGGGATCTGCAAACGCCTGTGTCCCCTTATCAAGTAATGGCCGGCACGGTGATTGCCGGTGCCCTGGTCACCGGCATCAACTCCGACCTGCCGGGCGATGTGATCGCCACCGTTACGGAGCCGGTCTATGACACCGCCACCGGCCGCCATGTACTGATCCCTCAAGGTTCGCGCATCCTGGGACGTTACAACAGCCAGGTGAGCTACGGGCAGACCCGGGTGCAGGTGGTTTGGCAGCGGGTCATCCTACCGGACACCTCCTCGTTCCAACTCGACAACCTCGCCGGTACCGACCCCGCTGGCTACACGGGTCTGGAGGACGGCGTCGACTGGCACTGGGACCGCCTGTTCGCAGGTGCCGCCCTGACCACCCTGCTCGGTGTGGGCGCCGAACTGGCCGCGCCAGAGAATCGCCAGGACGGCGACCGCGTCATCATCGCCGGGCGGGACAGCGCGCAGGACAGCATCAACCAGGTCGGCCAGGAGGTCACCCGCCGCAACCTTAATATTCAGCCCACCTTGACCAGCCGCCCAGGTTTGCCGGTGCGCCTGATCGTTAACCGCGACCTGGTGTTGCGGCCATACCAACCACTGATCTACCAGCGGGTGACTACGCCATGACCACCAACAAGCTGCGACTGGGACCGCTACCCAAGACCGAAACCGTCAAACTGACCTTTGCCTGCCCGGCGACCCTGAAGGCGGATCTGGAGCGCTATGCCGAGCTGCACGCCCAGACCTACGGCGAGCCGGTGGATGCGGTGACGTTGATACCGCATATGCTGGAGGCGTTTATGGCGCGGGATCGCGGGTTTCGGCGGGGTAGGAGGAAGGACGCTCGCTCAACTCCCATCAAGACGGCAGGCCTGCCGGTAGATCGGCCATAGGGAAAATCATGTCCGAAATTCCGCTCGTCGCGCGGAGATTTGTGCACAAAATGACTTATCAGAGCTTGGTGAACGTGCAAGTTCAAGCGAATACATGGTTAAATGAATGCTATAGTCTGTAGCCCTATAGGGCGCAATCGGATACTAGCATGGCGTCATACGGAAACCGAGATAATGCAACGGAGAACTCATTAGGCAAGGCGTTAAAGACAATCAGGAAAGCGCGCGGCCTAAGCCAGGAAGCGTTCTCCAAGGTGTCCAGTCGTACCTATTTGAGTTCTCTGGAGCGAGGCTTGAAGAATCCAACACTGAGCAAGATCGACGAACTCTGCCAGGTGATGGAGGTACATCCCCTGACATTGTTGGCATTGGCTTATGCCGGTAGGCGGGAGTTAGATGGAGCCGATGAAGTTTTAAAGAAAGCAGGACAAGAGTTACGGAATGTATTGAATGAGACAGATATTGTTTGAGCTTCTCGTTGTAGTACAGGAATTTTCTGACAGCACCGGGCGAAGCTGATATGGAATCTATAATAATCGACTGGACGCACTAATCTATGGCTGTACCTAATAAGACCCGTTTCCAGCGATTTGTTCGTTTACTAAATCACACCATGTGTGAACGTCAAGTTACAGCTGAAGCCTTAATCGGAGCAGCATTGTCGCGCTGGTGCAAACTGTCATTCCAAGGATTGCCTCGGTCAGGATTGCCAGCCCCTCTCGTTTTGCAGAACGATGCCACAGTAGTCGATTTTGTTGAGTTCATCAAATCGTATGACTTGTCAGAAGCAACATATTGGTTGGCGTCTGCTTATGCTCAACTGGTTGGACATATGCATCGCAAACAATTAGCAATGTTCTTTACTCCTCCTTCGCTTACCAAACGTCTGTTAGACGATTTGGAGGCTGATGGGGTCGATTTTACTGTTAATAGTTTCTGTGACCCTGCTTGCGGCGGAGCCGCTTTCCTGACTCCAATCGCCATGCGAATGCAAGATATGCTGCGAGCTAAAGGGGCAAGCCCGAAGCAAATTCTTAGGCATGTTCAAAAGCATTTATACGGAACCGATAAAGACAACATCTTATGCCGGCTCTCAAGACATTTTCTGCTCATGGTTTTGCATGAGGAAGTGATTACCTCTGGATTTATCCCAAAATTTCAGATTGCATGCGCCGATTCACTACTCCAAATGTCGCACTTGGAGGGGAAGTTGGACGTTGTTGTCTGCAATCCGCCGTTTCGTAAAATGAAATCTGAAGAAGTGAAGATGTATATCGATGGGTATTCGAAGATCGTCGAAGCTCAGCCAAACCTCTATGCGCTTTTTATGGCGCTTTGCGTAAATCTGCTCGCACCTCAAGGCAGATGTGCTCTGGTGACGCCCACGAGTTTTTTGTCGGGACAATATTTTTCAAAGTTGCGCACTTATCTCATATCCCATACTAAATTGCTTAGTATCGGCATGGTGAGTGATCGTTTGGGCGTTTTCATAGACGTTGAGCAGGAAACCGCTCTTACTCTTATGCAGCGCCAAGAAGGAGGAAATACCGTTGATGGAGTTGCGAGGGTATGTGTCGTATCTCGAGATGGGAAGTATGTGAATGTTGGGAAATGCTCGCTACCAAACTCTGGTTCGGCATGGCCCATTCCTCGGTCTGAAAGTGATACTGAACTATTACGTCGAGCGACGAAGTCCAAGTTTACCATTGTTGATTATGGCTATAAGGCTCGGATTGGAGCATTTGTATGGAACCGTGACCAGCGTCCTACCTATTTATCGGCAAAGAATGTTGCTAAGGCAAAAGCTATTTCAGCTATTCCACTCCTCTGGTCCAGTGACATAGCTTCTGATGGACGTTTGCGGTTCGATGGGTCCCCTAAGCTCAACAAGGAACCTTGCTTTGTGGACCTAGGCTCGAAGTCACACCAATCAATAGTTCGACACCCTAGCGTCATCTTGCAACGTGTAACCTCGAATGATCAGTCGAGGCGCTTAATTGCAGCAACTGTTCCGGATGAAATTCTAGAGACTTACGGTGGATTTGTTGGTGAAAACCATACGGTCATCCTAGAACAAACTGTGCCAGAGCCAGCATTGGCACCTGCGCAATTGTCCCTTTTGCTAGGTTTATCAATAATCGATAGGTGTTTTAGGTGTATATCTGGAGCAACGAATGTGTCTATTTTTGAGCTTAAGCAGTTACCTCTGCCAAACCCCGATAAGTTGAAAAAACTTTTATCGGAGGGGCGTGATTTCGAAGAAGCAGCACAGAGTGCTTTTGGAAATTAGTCACTCATAAGCTACTCCCTATATCAGGACAAGTCCTATGGCGCGTAAAGACAAGTTCAAAGATCTAAAGGAGGCGGAGAAGCAGCGGCAAGAGGCGAAACAAAACGCGCTGAATTTACTCGCCAGAAAGAAGCAGCGCAATCCTGATCTTGTGTCAAAAACGATAGGCCCATCTCGTAAGAATAAGGAAAAGCAGGAGGGCAAAGAAAAACAGAAGCCGAAACCTTTACCTCCGATTATTCGACGAGTCCAGAGTTCGTTGATAGATTTATTTCGAGACGAAGATGAATTCCCGAGTACCCCATCCAGCACATTAGTTGAATTGGCAGATTTGTATCTATATGCAGCCGAATATCGCTCACGACACATTGCGCTTGTATGGCCGGCTACGTTGAAGACATTAACATTAGTGCATGCGTTGGCGACTCTGGCACGTTGGCAAGAAGGAGATAAACAAGGCATCAGAGGGGTTCTTTTTCCAGTAAAGACGAATGTGTTCTATCCCCTTAATCATATTCATTTCGATCGAACTGCAGTACTAGATATAGCAAATAGACTGGCCGAGGTGTCCCCCAACAGTTTAGTTAAACGCTCTTTTCCTGATAAAGATGCTTACTTCTACTCCTTCAGTGACGCCAGTTTACCAAATGCTGAGGGGAAGCATTTCAATCCAACCATAGGAGAGTTATTGCCTAGCTTTCTTGCTACACCTGAGTTTGAAAAATGGGAACCCTGCACTGACAAGCTGCTTGCGCTTATACGTACTAAGTTGGTGAAGCGAGCACATGCTAAGTCCTTGAAGGAGTTGCAGTGCAAAGTCATAGGGGCCCCGAGGTCGGCTCCAGATGCTTTATTCGCGCTCGATGGCCGAATGTCGGATGAGGAGTTGAATAAGGCGCTCAAAGAACTTGCTGGTCTCTCTCCACCTGAGGTGGTGCTAATTTCTGCTACACGTGCTGTTCGATTGGAGGCTCCCGGTTGGAAGGGGAGAATTGCACGTTTCTGCATGGCGCTAGAAGAAGTTTTTTATGAAAAACCTCCCGGTGTGATTGTTGTCACGGATGAGCCTCATTCGGCATATAAGCTGAAGGATGAACTCTGGAAACGTAACAATAAGCGTGAGCCAGATCTACGTTGGAAAACACCTCAGCATTTTAAGATTGATGGTTTCCCAAGTACTGTCGGAGCTGAAGGGCTATTGTCTAAAGGGGTATACGAATGCCTGCATCCCGTTCCAAAGGAGTTCGAAGTCTATATTGTCGATTCGGATGTCGCTAAAGTTGCCAATAAATTGACGCGGATTGCTAGAGGTACTCCTGGGGGGAGAGAAGGAGCCAAACCCCTAGTGGATGCAGCGGCGTATGTATCACGTATTGCTGCTCTTCCATGCGGTATAAAGCACTTATCCGAATACTTATCAGGGCCTGATGTAGCTGCGCACACCCGAGTAGCTTTTGATTGGCTTACTCAAATTAGTGTGCTAAACCAATTTGATCGTGACGTGGGAGTTGGAGAAAGCCGTTCCGCATTGATGGAATGTATAGATAAAGGCTCTGAGCTGTTCGCCAGCTATCAAGAAGCAACTCCTTTTGCTCACAAATTGGCTGAGATCGTAGCAAATGCAATTAAAGGAAAAAAGCACGAGGTCACCGTCGTGTTTACCAGTGCCCTTTATCGTAGATTGGCGGAGCGCTTTCTAGCGGAGTACCGTCAATATCCAGGGGGTATCTTATTCGATGCCTTCAGAGACCGCGTTCATCTTATTTCAGCTACACATTTTGAAGAACATCTGGGACAGAGTGAGAGGTCTACACTTGTCTTTGCAGGTCTGAATGAAGTTTGTCTGAGATTAGTTCTTACCGATGATCGAGTGCCTGCACACTCAGTGATTCTCCTCACACAACGAGCAGGTCAGTTTTTGCGTGCCTCTCTAAAACCCATTATTGAAAATTTCTCAGAATTTAGATCTTTTAAGCCGCGAATTGAATCAATTCTTCGTCAATTAAAGGACCTTCCGAACGATGCATCAGTTTTGTCTACCAGTGACTATACTTTGCCTACCTTTCGTGTAGATCTTTCCGGGGAGGTATCCGCTGAATACAAGGGTATCGATCCTGATGCATGGATCATTCGACTGGATAATGGCACTACTCAGTATCGACGAGAAAGCTCTGAGGTCTACGTTTACGATCCTACATCATTGCACTCATCAGACCGGGGATTCAGAGTCTGCCAAATCAAGTCATTAGAAGTGGGTGACAAGCTGTTTGTTATGTCGGCTGAACTGCGTGAAATGGTTGAGCAAGTGCTACGTGAGGCTGGTGTTCCTATTCATACAGATAAGACATTTGAAGAGGCATTGCGCAGCTATCATGAACAAGTACAAAAGCGCTTCACTGAAAAATTCTCGGAAGGTACGCTTGCCGATAACGCCAGGGAGCTGCGTAAGCGAATCCTCGATACTGATCCTAGGTTGGAAACTGATTTACCGAAGGAGGCGTCAATACGACAGTGGATAGATCTGGGTGAATCGCCAAATACTCCTTTCGAGGAGCTTCGACCACAAGCCCCACGAAGTGAAGCAGCCTTCAAAGCATTTGCAGATATTTTAGGGTTTTCTCCCTTGGAAGCAGCATATCAATGGCAGCGCGTTATCATGGCTGTTCGAAACTCACGCCGACTGGATGGTCGACATATCTCAGATATCTACGCTTATATGCTATTGCAGCCCGAGTCAGTCATGACCAACTCCAATATCAAACGACAGACACTTACACTATTGTTCGATCACGCTCGTGAGAGCGTGGCAACCATCGAATGGATTAGCTCTGTCAAGGAGCAGAATATATGAATCAATCTGTAGTCCGAGATGACCCCGCCAAGATTTCATCCACCTTGAAGGAAGCAGTGGTTGATAGCATTCTTAACCTGACTTATGCGCAACTGAGCGGCCAGGGCTCCACGGGGCAGTATTTGTTCGGAGCCCGCCCAAGGGCGCTCTTGAATTCTGGTTTTCTCTTGCCGCAACGTAACCCGTCTGGCGACGACGAGGTGACTTCACCTATCTGGGTTTCATCACACGGGCTGCAGATGCAGCTAAATGCGACATCTCCTTCGGTGATAACAATTCAGCCGCAGCTTTCATTGTATGTGCGTGTCTTACCGCATGAAAAGGATCTCAAGCGCCCCAACTGCAGGCCAGTCTTCATGTTGCGACAAGCTGTGATTGATGAACTCAAAGCCGAGCGTAACAAACGTTTGGATGAAGAGTGGGAGAAGGCCAAAGGCACATACACTTCCAAGTGGAAGCATCCGGGCTGGCTCGAAATTCGCAAAAAGGTTGTTGATGAAGTATATGCTGCCAAGGGTATCCCAAGGCATTTGCTGACCTCTGACTTACCACAGGAAGCTACTGAAACTGAAGCAGGTGGCGATACTGGAGGAGACGAGTCAGGTGATACGCTGAAAGAAGCATTTCCCGTTACCGCGCCTGGAACGCCTCCAATCAAGGATGAACATTTTGAACCCCTAGCAGTTCCTCACAAGTGGATGCGTTTGGAGGTTGACCTCCCTGCGCTTGAACTGGATACCTCTAGATCCAGTGTTCAACTTCAACGCGACGCCGATGAGCATGCTGGGCGTATGAACGATGCCATCGTCAAACGGTTGGATGAATGGGTTCATAGCGATGATCCAGAGACAGGAGGAAAGGAGTGGGGATATCGTCGCCAGCTCACCATTCCAGCTAGCCAGTACACCAATTGGCTAGACTTCCTCGACAGAGTCCGAAAGTCTGACTTACCAATAGCTATTCCAAATATTCAGCTTAATTGGGATATTCAATTTAGTACTGATTGGCTTGATAGTTCGAGGTGCAACTTGTTTGTAGCACTGGAGAATGTTAGCCAGGCTCCTCGCCAGCATGTCGACGAGACCGAAGAAGCTGTCTTTCTCGTATCACTGCGCTCTCAGTTGCCATCGGCGGATCACCACTCGCTAAGGCTGGAGCGCATCAAGCCTTCATACCGATTCAACAAATACCTTAACTATCCGGCAATGGGACATAACTGTGGGGTTGTTCGCGTAGAATCAGAGCCTGAACTTTCAGTGTTAGAAACCACTTGGACTCCACGCTACATACAGCCACGTATCGTGCCGACCAGTGCCAATGGAGTAAAACGGAAAGTGCGCCTGCTTGCGAAGCCTGAAGGCCTAAAAGGAATAGAGCCGCTCGTGCCAGCCATGCAGGCATGGATGGATACGTTACCTGGTGAGGTGAATCCTAAAGAAGGACTTGATTCATCTGATAGCGAAGGCATCGCACGAGAGACGGAGGCTTTACGGTCGGATATTGTCAAGTGGGCAGCAGAAATGAACTCGATCGCGGCTGGGCTTGAATGCTTACGAGAGTCCAAGTCGGTATGGCAAGAACGAGGGCAACAATCGAATCCAAAAGCTATCGTCTACGAAGCTTGGCTTGCAATGAACGAAGCGATGGCTGACTTCATGCAATCGCGATTCAAGCACGACAATAATGAGTGGCGCCTTTTCCAGCTGGCCTTCATCATTGCTAATATCCCAGCGCTGGCCTCCCGTATCAAAGAGTTTAGCCATTTCTACGACGAGCGTCGCGATGACGCTGTTACCCTCCTGTACTTTGCCACGGGTGGAGGTAAGTCTGAGGCATTTTTCGGCTTGCTCGTCTTTAACCTGATGCTCGACAGGCTACGCGGGAAGCAACGCGGTGTTACCGCATTGATTCGTTATCCATTGCGGTTGCTCACGATTCAGCAGGCACAACGTTGTGCTCGTGTGCTCGCTTGGGCTGAACGTGTGCGCCGACGGTATGAATACTCTGGTGATAGGTTGTCCATCGGTTTTTGGGTAGGGAGTGGAGGTTCGCCGAACCGCCACAATACAAAAGGCGTCAAAAGCATCCCTCAAGTCACAACTACGCCGCCAGGGTTGACGGATGAGGAGGGACTTCGGGAGGACGACGCGAAGTACTCCGCCGCACTGCGCGCTTGGAGAAAGCTGCCCAAGTGCCCGTTTTGCCAGGAAGAAACTGCGCTCCGTCTGTTTGTTGAGCACGGTGACCAGACGCTTGGGCACGTCTGTACCGATATTCAGTGCGATTCTAATCAGGGGCAATGGCAGCCGCTGCCGTTCTACATCGTTGATGAAGACATCTATGATCTAGCGCCATCCGTACTGCTCGGTACGGTCGATAAACTGGCACTTATTGGACATTCCAGTCGGACCATTCGACGCATTTATGGCATGTTCGGAGCCGCGCCATGGTTCAAACCTGCCAATGGGCGTCTCTATATCCCTGACAATAAGGAGCTTGCCCTGGGGCCAGAAACCAAAGGTATGGAGGGTGTGTATCCCGCTTATAAATCGGGGCAGAGGATATTTCATGACCCTTTTCCCAGTCTTACTATTCAGGATGAGGCGCACCTACTTGATGAGTCATTGGGTACTTTCGCGGGGCTATTCGAGTCGACGCTAGATGCTGTTTTCGAATACCTAGGCAAGCCGCTGAGTGAGTTTGTTGCAGTTGATCCTCAAGGGCGACGTCGACGAGCCAAGATTATCGCTGCATCAGCGACGGTTTCAGATCCGGAGCGGCAGCTAGAGCACTTGTACCAACGTTCAATTCCAGCCACGCAGTTTCCTGAGCCAGGGCCTTCGCTATACGGGTCTTTTTACGCAGAGCCTGCGGAGGCTGCCGTCGAAGAAGTTGCTCGGCGAGCCAATCCAAATATCGAAGTTGCCAGCCAACAAGCTCGTGTGTATACGGCGTTCATGACTAATGGTAAGCCTCACACCTCGACAAGTGTGGCGGTTCTTTCAGGCTTCCACTTGATCATCACGCGTCTGTTCGACAGCCTTGTGAGTGGCGATGACCATCAGCTCAGGTTAGTGCAACAGCAACTGGCCGATCACGTATCGCCGGGGCCAATTCAAGGACTACACAAGGAAGTTCTGTTGGCGGCAAGTGCTTCGGAACTCGTAACACTCGTCGATTTGCATCGTATCGCACTGACTTATGTAACTAATAAAAAGGGTGGCGATCAGATTATGGCCGCCGAGGCAGAGGAGACACGTAAGCGTCATCTCAACGAAGGCATCGAACTGGCTGGGATCGACACAAGACTCATTACAGGCTCAGTGGAGCAGGGTGAAATTCAGGCAGTGGTGGACACAGCTCAGCTGCGCGTGGATCCGGGGCAGCCTCTTTCGCCTATCCGCGAGCAATTACGCTCCGTCATCGCCACATCTGCCATCTCGCATGGTGTTGATGTCGATGAGTTCAACTCAATGTTTTTCGCCGGTATGCCCTCAGATATCGCTGAATACATCCAAGCCTCGTCACGTGTCGGGCGTATGCATATCGGCTTCGTTGTATTGCTGCCAACGCCACAACGCCGTCGCGACCGTCATATTGTCCATGTCTTTGATATCTTCCATCGTTTTCTTGAGCGTATGGTTCAGCCCGCGGCTATTGATCGCTGGGCAGAACGTGCCATTGAACGTGTGTTTCCGAGCCTTTTTCAGGCATATATGCTTGGAGTATTGCCAAGTCACGAATTGCTACGTCTTCCGGAGAATGAAAAGAATAAGACACCGGACTTCACCATCATTCCGAATGTGCGAAGAGAGCTCTCCAGAAGAGGAGACGCTCTCATTGACGAAATCAACCGATTTATCGAACTTGCGGTAGGTCTGCGAGGTGGTTTCGCTCCCGAAGGAGAAGATCACTATCGTCAACGAATCGACCAGCGTACGCGGAGCCTTATCGTGGATACATGGAGCAGCCCGCTCTGGGGTAGTGGCACGATGGACGGCTATTTCAAGAGTCAGACAGATTTGTTATTAAAGCCGATGACGTCGCTACGAGATGTCGATCAAGGAGGCATCATTCAAGTTTCATCCCGCGACGGGGGAGGGCGTAAGCAGTTGTCAGGCGAAGTTCAGATGGTGATGGACTTGATTCGTCACGGTGTCGCTAACAACGATGGCACGGATAACTCACAGGCAGGAGACTGATATGGCGACAAGAAGAACATTTCTCGCATCGGAGGATGACGAGAAGGCACTTAGCGCTCCTACGATGGCTCGTTCGCGCAACCAGCTGGGGTCCGCGTACGCGCCTGGGGCGTTCTTTACCTTCGAAGGGGGGCTTGGCGCATGTATATCAATTCCCGACCTCTCGGCATCCGTCGACGATGCGCCGATCAGACCTGAGACCAAGGCGCAAATCATTCTTCGCCTGCAGGAGGTCTGGCAGAGCTGGTTCGCTCGCGCCTACTCAATGAGTACCTCTGATCGACAAATCGATCCGCATCAATGCCTCGATGAGGCGCTTCTCAGTGGTACTTCTGTGGTGCCGCTTGCTGGTGATCGTCTAGCATTCCTAAGTCCGCTTCGGATGGGCTATGCTCCTGCTCCGCTGACCTTTGTGTGTAACAAGTGTCATCTGTTTAAGAGATTCGAGTCGGCCTCTGATCTGTCCAAAAACATAGGTTCTCTCCGCAATACTCAATGCACTGCAGCGGGAGCAACCGGTCCATGCCAATGGCGCCAGCTTGACGTAATTTTTGTGCACTGGTCAGGTGAATGGATGCCCGCTACCCCTGGGCGCTGGGAGTGGAACAATCGCACCGACGACGCGTGGTTGTATGGAGAGGAATGCACGGTATGTGGGGGTAAAGCCTTTAAACTTAATACCGATTCACCAAGAATTGGTCAGTGGCACTTCTACTGTGCTAATCCGACTTGCGGGCATAAGGGTAGCAACGAATGGCGCCAGAATGACCGATTCACTACAGGAGTCTTCCGCGATCGTGCTGGTGCGCGAATCGGAGAGCGCCGCATGGAACCAATCTCCTACCGCGCGTCATCAGCATATTATCCCCAAGCCGAGCAGTTTGTGCTCTTTCCTGAGACGGAGCACCAACTCATAACTCTTCTTGAGCCACAGATGCATGCTGAGTTGGCTGCCTTTATTGCGACCAAGTTTCACTTTGGTGGCGCGGAGCTTACGCCCGACGAGATGAAGGAGGCTCTACTGGCGGCAGGCAAGGCTAGCGAGTGGGAGTCCTACGAAACTATCGACCGCATGCGAAGAGACGCTGAAGCCAGGGGTGATACTGAAGTGCTCAATCTCATGAATGGTGAGCTCCGAAAGCTGGTTACTCGCTGGACTACAAGCGACCCACCATTAGTGCGACCCAGCGTCGATTTGCCTTCTGCCGTGATGGTGCAACTGGCGAATCGCAGTGAATATACTAGTCGGTTCGATCCGTTTGTCTTGGCTGTGGAACATGAAGCACTTAAT
Source organism: uncultured Porticoccus sp. (assembly GCF_963975625.1). Taxonomy (NCBI): domain Bacteria; kingdom Pseudomonadati; phylum Pseudomonadota; class Gammaproteobacteria; order Cellvibrionales; family Porticoccaceae; genus Porticoccus; species uncultured Porticoccus sp. The sequence continues at coordinate 61,694 of NZ_CAXBHS010000009.1, read as the reverse complement.
CGGGGAAAACTTTCGGCTGCACCCGATGGGGGGCGATCTCCGTTTGTGCGCTTTAATCATCTCGATAACGACTTGGCGCCGAAGGATGCAACTGTCAAGCATGCCCAGGAAGCGGAGACACAACACCTGATGGATAAGCTCGGGTTGGACGACCTCGGACTGATTCGCGAATTTGACTTGTGTCGTTTCACGCACGGTTACACGAGGGTGTCGACAACGCCCACCTTTGAAAAACGTGGGCAGAATATGCCGGTTCGGTTACGACTATTTGAGCCTCTACGCAATGGACAGCGGCCGATTTACGTTGTGACCCAGGCCAATGAGGCTCTGTACGTCCGGCTGGACCCTAAAGTCGTATACACGTGGTTACAGGCAGTTGGTGTGCACGATCTGCCAGAGTGGGACGGTGACGAGTCGCTACTGTTGGGTGGACGACTGTTACAAGTGGCGCAGCCATTCGGACGGTACTTCTCCTTGCTCAGAGAGGATGATGCATCGACCTATCGATATGTTTACACGTTGTTGCATACATATGCACACGTGCTTATGAAGAATGTCGCGGAGCTGTCTGGACTGGACCTAGGCTCGATGGGTGAATACATTTTCCCGTTGGATCTGGCATTTGTCGTATACCGGAATGGTACGACGATGGACCTTGGAAACCTGTCCTCTCTGTGGCGTAACGAGAACAACCGTTTTCTGTCGCGGTTGCTTGAGACTTCTACACACCGCTGCAACTCTGGAAGACTTTGCGATGGTGCTGGTGGAGCATGCCCGGACTGCATAATGATTCCCGAGACCTCGTGTGTTGCGCAGAACCAGCTATTGTCACGCGCCGTGCTCAAAGGCGGACCAGCACCACGGGAAGATGCAACCCACAAGGGACAGCGGATCCGAGGTTTTCTAGAAGTAGTCAACGAAGATTATGAAAACTGATCTGCTAGCCGCCTTCGATGCTCTTGCTCCTCTGTGCGAGGTGGGGGCTCCACTCTGTGAGATGGCTAGTGTTGATGCACTTGATATGCCGTTAGAACTGAGGGCTATCTGTACGCGCATCGGTTTACCACACGCTCGTGCAGGCGATGTTGAACGCGCTCTGATAGCTGGGCAGGCGGTAGGAATATTTTCAAAAGCGACAGAACTAACGTGGCGCGTGCATGAGAAATCTCTAGCTTCGCAGATTGCTCCACTATTGCGTGGCGCGTATCTCTACCGTAGCAGGGTTCATTGCGACGAAGACCGGGTCGATGTGGTGCTAACAAAGCCACCGGCACCAAGTCAGGTATCTGTTCAGCTTGAGGGCATGCTCTCAGGAAGTTGGGGGCTAAGGGATACAAAGCAATTGCTACCTGCTATAGCTGAGTCTGCACACTCGTCTTTTGTTGTCATGACTCCATATCTTGATGATGTTGGAGCTGTAATCGTGCTCAACCTATTCGAACGAGCCAATGTGTCGGACATGTGTCTCATCCTACGAGCGACCTCAGAAGGCCATGCTCCGCCAGGTCTTACTGGCGTACAAGATGCGTTGCATGACCTGGGTGTCACAGTGTTAAACTTTCGTCTTGAGCGGCCAGGCGCTTTGGGTAATGAAACGTTTCATGCAAAGGTGGTACTTGCAGACAACGTATCGGCTTATGTGGGGTCATCCAACATGCACAGATGGTCATTCGAATATTCGCTCGAGCTTGGTTTACATGTACGTGGCGGCGCAGCGAAACGCATTGCCGATATACTTCAGTCTGTTAGGGTAGTCTCGAGCGTGATGCCGTAATGTCAGCGGCTATACGGGAAAAGTACTCGTCTGAGGTATGGATTTTAGTAGAAGCACCTTTGTTTGAAGTAGGACCGTGACGGTATTTTTCCGACGGTAAAGCCGATAGTCAGCCATTTTTAAATCCTTTACCTTCAATGGGTTAGACCCCTCGTTGATGATTGAGTGGGCCATGTCTATCGGCAAGTCGTTTTTATACCAGTATCTAGGTTGGCCGCGTTTCCGGTTATGACATTTGACTTCCCGTTGCGCGCATAGGCTGGGTCGTCGATATCGATAGCTCACGGCGCCCCCAATCTCTACTTTGTACCTGTTGTGGATTCGTTGATGGCTTTTTCGATGGCGGCACAGGCCTCCAGCAGTGCATCAAATGGCAGTGCTTCTCCAACCATGACGTCGTCAGCCATCATGGCTTCATAATCCTTGGCAAGTGCGGTTTTCGCATCGCCGTCTGGAACAATTTTCAGCCTTCCCGTTGTCGCGGCGATATAGTCAATGACTTCGCCTTCTGTGTCTTTTTCGATGAAGAAGTGCGCCTTGTGCTGCGCGACAGTTGACGCGACAGTGTGGTCTGATATGACCGTAGTGTAATGGTGGCTTCGACTGATCGCAGCCAGATCGTGCCAATGTCGAGCATACCGCTCTCCACGAAGACGGCCCTGGGCGCAGAACACGTGGGCAGCCGTCGCTTTTTCCCAGAACGTTCTGGCCAGGCTCATGACCTGTGGTGATGCACTGGGGAATTCGATCTCAGCCAAGTGCTCGGCAATGTCGCATTCTACGGAGTGTATTTCGTGCGGTTCACCGGTTGCCCTACCGCCGAATTCCAGTGTGACAACCGGGGCAATATACCCTGTGCCCTTGGTGAGGGCGGGGTAGCGGAGCATCAGTTTGTCGTTATCCTTGCCGCCCTGCTCAAGTTGCGCTTGGAGTCCCTCTTTGGCCAGTGCGGCTTCTATGACAGGTTGAATATGTGTCGTGATCCAATCGGGTAGACGATGACGCACAGCTTTCGTCCACTTGCCGGCCTGGCTGCGACTGCGAGGTAGCTCACCGCTTTCACCTGTCAGGTCGGGAATCAATTTGCGGATGTCGTAAGTCAGGTCGATGTCTTCTGAAAAGCGGTCAATGACCTTGTAGGCCTTGGAGAGGGATGTGCCACCCTTGAAGGTTAGGTCAGCGCCTATTGCCGCGTCGAATAGTGTGCGAAGTGTCCATACCACCCAGATATCCTTTTCTAATAGATGGGCAGGGCGCCCGGTTTCCGCTCGCGCGTATTCAATCGCCTCTCTTTGGTCTTTCTGGCTAAGCTCAAAAAAACTTTCAGGCATGTGCCGCTTCCTTCCCAATTGCCTGTGCCATCCAGGAAGGCAGGGCAGCACGAGCCGAGGCCAGTGCCTTCCATTCAGCCGGGGGAAGGGTGCGATGCAGCGATGCCAGGGATGTATCGGCGTGTGCCGATCCGATCCAGGCCAGTGCTCTCACGGCTTCGCCGGCAGGCCGGGTTCCCAGGACCAGCATCCAGCGCGGGGCGTGTTTGACCAAAATTTCCCCCTTGCCCAGCTTGAGTTTTCGAGTGCGGCCGGAGGTCAGGTAAACCTCTTTGATGGGTACCTGTTGGGTCAGACCCAGGGCGTTGGCTGAATTGGCGCCGTGTCGAACGACGATTTCCCCACTTCGCTTCGCCAGCGAGCTTATGACTTTTTCAGGGGAGGGCGCGCGCGATCCAAACCTGCTGGATACCGGGGCAACGTAGGTGCCACGCGCCACGCGCATCAGTTTGCCTTCCTTGGTCAGCCGTGAGAACGCCTGATCGACGGCGGCCCGGCTTCCCAGGTGCAAGAATTCTTTGGGCGACAGCACACCACCCTCGGGGAGGGAGCGGGCACGTCGAAGGATGGTTTCTGGCAAAGTCTTCATTGGTGGCGCCTCTACATGATGTAAGAAGTATAACTCAGTTTCTGACATCATGGAACCGAGATAACCTGGAACTACTATCAGGAGGAGCGCTTCGTGAAGCGATGATTTGGGCAGTACAGCGTGCTGTGTTGTTAGATTTCCGTATTACCTGATTTGAACCCGGTTATGATCTGGCGTCGGTTTGCCACCAGTTCGGCGGCTTCCCGCACCGGATCATCCTCGACATGAACGTATCGCATGAACATGGTCACGGTTTTGTGGGCAGTCAACGCCATACCCACTTTGATCGGGACACCTGAATTGGCAATGTCGGTGGCAGCGCGATGCCGTATGCCATGTGTGCCAACAAGGGGGATGCCGGCCCTTTTCAGTATGCGGCGCCAGGCGCCATAGTAGGCATTTTGGGTCAACGGCTTGTTGGGATCTTCCAGGGCAGGGCAGACGTACGGCGATTTGCTGTGGATTGCGGCATCAGAGAGCAGTTCGTAGGCTTCCGAGCTGATAGGTTTGGACATGTCACCGGTTTTGCTGTCGGGCCAGACGACTCGGCGACCGACCAGGTCTACCCACTCCCATTGTAGCGCCAGGATTTCTGACATCCTGGCGGCAAAGGCAAACTGGAGTCGGATGCCGAGAATTGGGGAAGGGTGTTCAAGCTCCTCTTTTTCCGCTTTATCCAGCTGCCTGAATAGCTGGATCATCTCTTTGTCGGTAAGCAGTCGGGTTTTGCCTTTCTCGGGGAACTTGGTCACGTGTCGGCAAGGATTGGTGCCATCCGGGCGGTACCCCCAAAGTTCAGCCAGGTTGAACATTTTGCGAACACAAGCCAGTATCCGGTTAGCCTGGGTGGGTGTTTTTTCCAGGCGCTTCATGAGCGCCAAAATATCTGCCCGTTCCACCTCGTGGACTTTCAGGGTGCCCATGGAGGGGAGAAGATATTTATCGATATGGTACTGGTTTTTCTTTTGGGTAAGTGGTTTGTTGTGCGGTATACAGTGATCTTCCATAAAGCGTTTGCATAGATCCTTAACCGTCGGGGCTTGCCGATCCCTGGCTTTTTGGCCTGAAGGGTCATTGCCCCGGCGTACGTCCGCCAGCAAATCCTGAGCGAGGGTGCGGGCCTGTTCGACAGTCAGCTCGCCAAACAGGCCAAGAGACGGCTTGCGTCGCTTGCCACTGTTTGTGCGATACTGGAGCATGAAAACCTTGCGTCCGGTTGGGGTGATTTTGCAGAAAAATCCGGGGACGAGGGTATCCCTCAATTCAATGTCGGTCTCTCCCGGTTGGGCACCGGCAACGATGGTTTTTGTGAGCTTTACTCGCGGCATTTCTGGACTCCTGAAACCTCCGGTTCCAGGTCTTATCCAAGGAGCAAATAGGAGCCTCGGGAGAGTGAACCAGAGCGATTAGCGTCAAACTCCGGCATATGATCCCTTTTTGTAAGTCTCTGAAAAACCTGCTGAATCGCGCTGTATACAAGCAGGGAGTACCCCGGAGTTGAAGCCAGACTACCGCTTAAAATCCCTCGGAGGGTAACCTCCGTGCCGGTTCGACCCCGGCTCCGGGCACCATTAAACTCAAATGGTTATACCTGCCTTCCCTGCTTTGGGAAGGCGCGTAAATTATCCTTTTATTTTCCCTGTAATCGGTCCAATGGGCTGGCTTTCCTCGTGTAATGTTGTCAAATCGAGACCACGGTTTATACTCGGTCCATGCTCGTTATCCAGCCGGTTGCCTAAACATGATTGAAAAACAAGGGGCTAGCAGTAAGAAGGATATAATGAGGTCCTATTATTTTGGATAATAGGAAAAACTCGCTTTATTCAGAAGGGAATCGGATATGTCTCAATTTTCTATTCTGTATCAATCCGTTATCAAAAAGTGCCGAATATCAGATTCGGCAGAGCGCGCGTGCGCGATATACAAATGTTATACGTAATACTTCGACATACTTAATAAAATTCATCACAAGGAAATAGTTATGGCGGATTCACATCCATATATATCTGGTCCCGGCAATATCAGTCTGATGGTTTCTCAGCTAAGGAAGTCTTTCCCAACAAAGGTGAATTCAGATACCGTCAAAAAGCTGGGACTCGCACCCAACAATGAAAGTCACTTAATAAATGCCCTCCAATTTATTGGCTTGCTTGATAGCGAAGGAACAAAGACCTCGCAAGCCTCTTCTGTGTTTTCTCATCATAAAGACGAAGAGTTTTCAAAAGCATTCTCGGAGTTGGTGGAAGCAGCGTACTCGGCACTGTTTGAGCTGCATGGAGAATCCACATGGGGTCTCGATAACGATGATCTCATAACTTTCTTTAGGCAGAACGACCAGACCGGAGATGCTATCGGACGACGTCAAGCAAATACATTTAAGGTGTTTGCTGCATTATCTGGTCATGGAGAGGTCCCTGTTAAACGGGGAGGCAACAAGAATGGAAGTTCAACCGAAAATAAAAAAACAAAATCAAAACCAAAACCAAAAAGCAAGGCAAACCCAAGCACGCCATTGTCTGTAGATCTAGGTAAGAATTCTGGCGCTGGACAAAAAAATGGAAATCGGGATATAGGTCTTACAGTCAGGGTAGAGATCAATCTCCCTGCTGATGGAACCAAGGAAACCTATGATGCAATCTTTAAAAGCATTAAAGAAAATCTAATCGATGCATAAAATGCTAGATAAATTCGAGAAAATTGTACGTGCATCTGCGCCGTTCGCTAGATCATCAAAAGTTAGTACAGAAATGCATCCTTTCGATGAGCGGAACATTCATCCAGAAATCGCTACCATAACATCAAAACTGTTTGATGATGGACATTATGCCCAAGCTACTTTTGAAGCATACAAGTATATTGATAAGAGGGTTCAGAATCTTTCGGGGGAATCAGATAGTGGGTATAAACTAATGATGAAGGCTTTTAGCGACACTTCACCATTAATTCAACTGACCCCTTTGAGCACAGCTAGCGAAATTGATGAGCAAAAGGGATTTCAGTTTATTTTTGCTGGATCGGTAATGGCCATACGGAATCCGCGTGGGCATGAGTATTCTTTCCCTGAAACCCTTGATCAATGTTTAGATAATTTAAGCTTAGCCTCGTTATTAATGCGCCGCCTAGATCATCATGTATAACAATCCGCTCAAATTCGTTACGGCCACAAAATACGTGGCCTTCACCGGACTCGCGACCGCTCGCCGTTTAGCGGGGCGTTATGCAGTCATTCTCAAGCCTTATTGACATGTGTCACGTGACACAATACACTTCGATGCATGATCAAATCCTTCGCTGACAAACGAACCCAAGAGCTTTACTCCAGGGGCAAGGCAAAGAAATTTCCTGCGGATGTTGCACCGAGAGCCGCTAGAAAACTTGAATACGTGGATCTGGCCGTACAGCTGGAGGATTTGAAAGTGCCGCCCGGCAATCGCCTTCACCCGCTGGCGGGAAACAGGCAGGGGCAGCACGCAATTTCAATAAATGATCAGTGGCGTATCTGTTTTCGTTTTGAAGATGGCGATGCGTATGAGGTCGAAGTGTGTGACTACCACTGAGTGAGGTGATAACTATGGCTATTCTTAATACTGCCGGCATGCAGCGCAAGCCGACTCATCCTGGCGAGATGCTGAGGGAGGATTTCCTTCCGGACTATGGCCTGTCCGTTGCCGGGTTGGCTGAATCTCTGGGTGTTTCTCGCCAGTCAGTTAATGAATTACTTCGCGAACGTCGTGCTGTCAGTCCTGAAATGGCGCTCCGGCTTGCCCGTTTGTTTGGTAATTCGCCGGAATTCTGGCTGAATGCGCAGCGATCTGTTGATCTTTGGACGGCTGCTCAGTCGGTCAAGGAAGAAGTGGCTCGGATCAAACCGCTACATGCTGCATAACCATGTCATGCACCGGAGGCCAAAACCTCCGCCTCGTTGAGGTTTTGTCGCCAGTGTTGGCCGGCGTTATAAGACTACGAGGTGAACTGTGACATCTGAAAAGATCAACTATATCGAATTGCCGGCGAGTAACCTCGAAGGCACAAAGAGGTTCTTCTCGGATGCTTTCGGCTGGCAGTTCGTAGATTATGGCCCTGATTATGTTGCGATCCAGAATGCCGGCCTTGATGGGGGTTTTTACCGATCACCTCTAGTGGCTGAGGTTGGGAAGGGTAGTGCCCTTGTTGTTCTTTACAGTTCCGACCTTGAGGCGTCTCTTAATAAAGTGGAGCAAGCCGGGGGTAAAATCGTGAAATCAATTTTTAGCTTCCCCGGTGGTCGCAGGTTTCATTTTAGCGACCCAAGTGGCAATGAGTATGCCGTCTGGTCAGAGTGATACTTTAAACCAATTGATTTCCAGGTGCTGAGGTCGCAATAGCCGCACTGGAAAAGCAGGCTATTTTCCAAGCGAGATTGATTGCCGTGGCAGCAAGCAAGGCCAATTCAGATAATCTATGGCAATGGGGGCTTATCGATGAGTAAAAAAGAAAATTGCCCTCATCGACCTCCCAGCGGGCTAAAGATTCTCAAGTCCACATTGACCGCATTCGTACCATGCTGAAGGCTACCGACAACGATTCAAGCGTTTCACAGTGAAAGCAGCCATCGCCGGCAATGCTGGATGTGGGGTTACCCGCGCGTATACTGGCTTACAAATACCCGGGTTCTTTAGTGGAGTTCTTGTGGATTTCAGTGTTTCCTTCCTGTTCCAGGTTCAAACACATGATGACTCAACAAGATACAATGAAAAAAACATCGCCTGGGATCAATCGATGAATGCCAGGTTATTACTTGTTTAAATAGAAAGGAGTAGGGATATGGAGTGGGTATTACTGGGAATTCTTGGCGTACTGATTTTATATGTAATCCTGGAATACAATAAGTTGGTTCGACTTCGCAATGTATTTCAAAATGCATTCAAACAGATAGACGTCACGCTCAAACAACGACATGACATGATTCCGCAACTGGTCAACACCGTAAAAGGCTATGCCAAGCACGAACAGGCCACGTTGACCGGCGTTATTGATGCCCGGAATCAAGCTGAAAAATTACGCGGTCAAAGCGACTCGGGCGACGCAGGATCAATGCTGGCACTGGGACAGGCCGAAGGCCTCCTCGGTAAAGCGATGGGCGGGATTTTTGCCTTGTCAGAAGCCTATCCCGATCTTAAGGCCGATGGCGCTTTTCGTGATTTGATGGAGCAATTGACCACTATTGAAAACAAGGTTGCCGCATCGCGTCGTGGCTACAACAACACCGTGCTTGAATACAATAATGTGCTGGAAACCTTCCCGACCAATATCCTGGCGAACATGTTTACCTTTAAGCGTGCATCAGAACTGGATTTTGACGATCGTGAAGCCATTCAAAATGCCCCTGAAGTTGAGTTCTAGGCATGGCTGAAATGAGTATGTATCGGCATGGCGCGAATGCCCGCAAGCAAAGCCTGCTGATTACCTCCTTGTTCATTTTTTCAGTACTGCTGATCGCCGTGCTGATTGCGTCATTGGCCTCGGTGCGTTTAACCCCGGAAACAGTAAATCAGGCCAACCAGATCGTTGTCGACTGGCGGTTGTTTGTTTATGTCGCTTTGGCAGTAGCCGGCGTGATTGTTTTAACATCACTCTGGAAAATGGTCAGTATGGGCGGGGATGGTGCCAAAGTAGCCCGTTCTCTGGGCGCTACCGATGTCAGTGATGAGACTGGCGACCCGCTGATTACCCGGTACAAAAACATTGTTGAAGAAGTGGCCCTCGGTGCCAGCATGCAAGCCCCCCGCATTTTTGTGCTCGAAAACGAACCGGGGATCAATGCTTTTGCCGCCGGCAGCTCGCCTGACAAGGCGGCTATTGCCGTTACGCGCGGTGCTTTAAAGCTGTTAAACCGCGGTGAACTGGCGGCTGTTGTCGCCCATGAGTTTGCACATATTCGCAACCTGGATATGCGTTTGAATGTACGGGTTATCGGCCTGATTCATGGCTTGATGGTCCTCTATGTTGTGGGTCGTATCCTGATGCATTCCGGTGGTCGCAGCAGAAAAGGCGGGGCGCAAATAGCGTTAATAGGCATTGCCATCATCCTGTTAGGGTTGTTGGGGGCCTTTATGGGCAAAATCATGCAGGCAGCCATTTCACGGCAACGTGAATATTTAGCTGATGCGGATTCCGCACGTTATACCGGTGATCCGGACTCCCTGGCCGGTGCGCTGAAAAAAATCGGCGGACTCCAGCATAGTGGCATGAAAGAAGCCGTGCATGATGAACTGGAAGAGGCCAGGCATATGATGTTTGCCGAGCTCTCGGTCAAAATGTCTGGCCTGATGTCGACACATCCGCCGTTGGTCAAGCGTATACAAGCCTTGGACCCCAGCTTTGATCCAGACCAAAATGGCTGGCCTTCGATGGAAAACGCCGAGGTAGCAAAAGAGGCGTAGTCAATTGAAAGCGTATAAAAATACGTGGCAATAAATGGGCTCAGATACAAATTTTATAGCATGTGCCGCAAAGGTAATGGTTGGGATAATACACCAATGAAATCGTTCTTCTGGACTTACCCCGAATAGCCAGACACTTCTGGGCTACGTTTGTATTTGCTCCAACTTCCACTACACCTCAACCCTATTTCTACCACGCTCTTTTGCCCGATAGAGTGCTTCATCGACCCGTTGGGCCAATGATTTGGCCTTTTCATGGGGGGCAAACTCTACCACTCCGAAACTGGCCGTGATGCTGCCGAGCTTGTTGAATTGATGGTTGGCAATGGTTTGTCGTAACTTCTCGGCGACGTCTTTCGCCGTGCTTAACCCGGTTTGCGGCAGCAATACCATAAACTCCTCGCCACCCCAGCGCCCATGGATATCAATGCTGCGGATGTTATCGTTGACCAGGCTGGTAACTGTTTTCAATGCCGTGTCACCGGTATTGTGGCCGAAGCGATCGTTGACCTGCTTGAAGTGATCGAGGTCATACATGAGCAGTGAAAGCGGGGTATGGTAGCGGTTGGCACGTTCTATTTCGTGTTCCAGCAGGCGGTCGAACTCCTGCCGGTTATTAATGCCGGTGAGGCCGTCCGTAATGGCCATAATTCGTACCTGTTCTTCGGCCTGGATGCGTTGAGTAATATCCAGAAGTATTCCAGTCCAGATAATAGAGCCGTCCGCTTCCTTCTCCGGTGTGGAGCGGCACTCGATCCAGCGAATGGAGCCATCATTATGTCGGATGCGGAACTCTGCATGGTAATGCGACAGGTTTTGTGCAGATACCTGGGCTTTACTCTCGATATCGGCGGCATCCTCAGGAAGAATGCGGGACATGATGTTGTCCTCGTCTGTACCGGATAATTCTTCGTGCTTCAGACCGCCCAGTTCGGCGAGGCCCTCACTGAAATAGGGCAAGCTGCGCGTACCATCCGGGGCCATACGGTATTGGTACAGTGCGCCGGGTACCTGGGCGGCGACCCGCTCAAGCAATTCTTTATTCTTTCGAAGCCGCTCCTCGGTGTATTTGCGTTCCGTGGTGTCCCTGACAATGCAGAAAATCAGCTTTTCGCCCCTATAGAGGGCGCCATTGGTACTGACCTCTGCATCCGTAATAGTGCCGTCCTTGCGGCGGTGCCGGGTATCAAAATGCGCACTGGTATTATCAGCGGCCAGTAGCATTTCCTTGAGTTTCTGTTTGCTGAAATGGATATCCCAGTCCCACACGTGAAGGCGGCTCAACTCTTCGGGGGAATAGCCCAGCATGTCGACATAACGCTGGTTGGCCCGATACACACTGCCATCTCGCCTGAGTACCACCATGGCATCTCCGGATTGTTCGAACAGGACGGTCCAGAGTACAGTTTCTATCGTTTGGTCGTCTGTGGATGGTTTCATGCTCAGACCCTGTTCGTCCAAAATTCATTCCTGTAGAGCTCAAGTCTGCGTTGTCATTCGAGGATATACAATCAGTAAAGTACAAAGTACTTACCAGGAACAGAGCACTAAAGTCCGTTTTTTGGCCTGATTGTCCACACCCTGACACGTCTCGCGATGCGTAGCTTCTTGTTAGTGTTCTTAGTCTGGTACTCTGACTTTGCCATTCTTGGAGGATCCGGTGATGCAACTGCCCAGCTCTCTATTTATCTCGCACGGCGGTGGACCGTTACCGTTATTGGGAGATTCTGGACATGTTGAGATGGTGTCCTGCCTGCAGGGTATTGCGGCGACCATACCTAAACCCGACGCGCTTGTGGTTGTCAGCGCCCACTGGGAAGAAAAAATGCCAACGATTACGGCAGGGCGCTTTCCCACCTTGATATATGATTACTACGGATTTCCGCCGGAGTCTTACGATATCAGGTATCCCTGTGCTGGCGACCCTTCTCTGGCGGCTGACATTTATCGGATGCTGGGTAATTGGGGAATAGCAGCCCATCTGGATGAAGAGAGGGGTTTCGATCACGGTGTTTTCGTGCCCCTCAAAATTATGTATCCGGAGGCCGATGTGCCATGTGTTCAGCTGTCTCTGGTAAACAGTCTGGATGCTTCGCTTCACATCAATATTGGATCCGCACTCCAGGGACTGAAAAAGCAGAATGTATTGGTCATCGGTTCCGGTTTTTCCTTTCATAATCTGAAAGCCTTTTTCGCGCCCGATAGTGCCGAATCCCGACAACTCAATCACTCATTTGAAAAGTGGTTGTGCGATGTTTGTGGCGGTGATCAATATTTGGAAGAGGAGAGGCGAGATCTGTTGATTGGTTGGGAAAATGCCCCTGGTGCCCGATTTTGCCACCCGAGAGAAGAGCATCTTTTGCCACTTCACGTGTGCTATGGCCTCTCTCAAACCCGCTGTACAGAACGATTTGAACTCACTGTCATGAACAGGGCGTCGAGCATGTATCTATGGTGATCCGTCTTTTGACTGGATGTTACTGATAGCCAATTTTCTATTGCACGGCAAATTTGCCGATGGGCGGACTATTGGGCATATTACGACCCCCATCGACTGTTGAAGGAAATCGCGAGTGACGAGCAACCACAGTTTCTATTTATATGCCGCAGTGATGCTGCTGGCTGGTTTGGGTATCCCCGTCATGGCAGCATTGAACAGCGTGCTGGGCACAAAATTACAAAACCCGGCCTTGGCAACAACCATTCTTTTTGTGGTGGGTGGCGTGCTATCCATTGTTTACCTGCTTGCTTCTGGCAGCCTGCCAAAGTCTATGCCAGGCCATATCCCGGTTTATTACTATCTCGGTGGTGCCTTCGTCATTTTTTATATATTAACCATCACTTGGGTTGCGCCAAAATTTGGTGTGGGCAATGCCGTTTCATTCGTCTTGCTGGGGCAGGTTGTTTCGATGGCAGTCATTGATCATTTCAGGCTTTTAGGTGCGCCGTACAACCCGGTAAATCTGATCCGGTTTGTCGGTCTGGTCCTGATGGTAATTGGCGTTTTTCTTGCTGTTCGGCGTTAGCTGCAATAAGTGAGATCAGAGATTAAGTGGAGTCGGGTTAAACCTAACCTGTTTCTACTTGTGGCCAAGTGGGTTTATGGCCCACGATGTTGAATTAAATCGGTCACTTACATCGCTTTTGGAGTTTGCTAAATGCGTGTTTTTGCCAATCCGGTTGGTGCCGGCTCTCTCTGGTTCGACAACCTTGCCACGGCTGACGGAACCCCCGTCGCTTATGATCCCCAGGCGCGGGCTTTTCTGCCGATGCCACCGTTCTGTGCCAACCGAGACAAGATTGGCTGCAACTGGATAGCGCCGGACGAGGGGGCATTCTGTCGGTCCTGTGCCATGACGGCGCTGGCACCTGATCCTTCGATCCCTAATGCCATCCCCAACTGGGCACAGACCGAGGCGGCCAAGCGGTGGGCGCTGGATAATCTGGGGCGCTGGCATTGGTTTCGTCCGGAGGATCCGGGTGCGCGGCCGGTATTTCATATGCTCGCTGAAGGACCGACCCCTGTTGCGATGGGGCATGTTGAAGGTGTGGTGACGATTAGTGTGGCAGAGGTGGATCCCGTGCTGCTCACTACCCGTCGTGAAGCGCTGGAGGAGCCTTATCGCACCATGATAGGCCACATGCGCCACGAAATTGCCCACATGCTCTGGTGGCGGCTGAGTCTTCGCGAGGATTTTCTCGATGCATTCCGGGAGATGTTTGGCGATGAGCGGGTGGACTATGTCGGGGCGCTTCAATACCACTACGAGAATGGCCCTCCGCCGAATTGGAGACAGCACTACCTGACCAGTTACGCCTCCACTCATCCCCATGAAGATTGGGCAGAAACGGTGGCACACCTGCTGCATCTGACGGACATTGCCGACAGCTTCGTGGCCACCGGCCTGTCATCGCCGCAGATACCTCACACTGGCTGGGACCCGTATTCTGAGCCCGATGCCGAACGGCTGATCCAGATTGCGGCAGCGCTTACCGTGGGCGTCAATCACGTCAATCGTTCCATGGGTCTATCGGATATTTATCCGTTCGTGTTGTCGGACCACGCCCGTTACAAGCTGGCATTTGTTCATAACTGGCTGCGACGGGGTGCCCAGGGCCTTTGACTGCCGTTAGCGTGACAGGTCCGTGAGAAAGCGTGAGAAAGGGGTCGGAGTGAATAAATTTTAAATTTATTCACTCCGACCCCTTTGGTTCCTGAATATTAGGCAGAAACGGTGGCACACCTGTTGCACCTGACGGATATTGCCGACAGTTTCACCAACCTGCCTGGTGTGTGCTTGTTCAAAGGTCGCCAGTATTAACCCACGGACTTTTCGAGTGCCTGGTCGATGTCTGCCATCAGGTCGTCAACGTGTTCGATACCAATTGACAGTCGAACCATGTCGGCGCTGACACCGGCCGCTTTCAGTTCGTCGTCATTCAACTGGCGGTGGGTGGTCGATGCGGGTATGGCGGCACAGCTTTTTGCATCGCCGATGTTTACCAATCGCAATATCAACGCCAGGGCATCGTAGAAACGGGCCCCGGCTTCGCGGCCACCCTCGATGCCAAAGCTGAGGATCCCCGAGGCTTTACCCTTCATGTACTTTTGTGCCAGCGCGTGGTCTTTGTGGTTAGGCAAACCCGCATAGTTGACCCAGCTGACTCGAGGGTGCTGCTGCAGGTATTCGGCTATTTTCTGGGTGTTTTCGCACACGCGCTCGATCCGCAGTGCGAGAGTTTCCAGCCCCTGCAGCAGGTTCCAGGCGGCCTGAGCCGACAGAACCGCACCCATATTCCGAAGGGGTACAACCCGCGCCCGGGTAATAAAGGCGGCTTCCCCCACATCGCGGGTGTAGCTGACGCCGTGATAAGACACATCCGGCTCATTCAGCAGTGCAAAGCGCTTGGGCTGGTCAGCCCAGGGGAATGTGCCAGAATCAACGATTACACCACCCATCGTGGTGCCGTGCCCACCCATGTATTTGGTGGCTGAGTGCACGACAATGTCGGCACCCTGTTCAATCGGCCGCCACAGGAAGGGGGTGGCTACAGTGTTATCGACAACCAGCGGAATACCCGCAGCGTGAGCGATGTCAGCCAGACGTTTGATATCCACAACGCTGCCCGACGGATTGCCAATCGATTCGCAGTAAAGCACCTTGGTGCGGTCATCGATCAGGGCTTCAATACCGGCAAAATCGTCTTTGTCGGCAAAACGGGTTTCAATTCCCTGGCGGGGCAGGGTGTGGGCGAGCAGGTTGTAGGTGCCGCCATACAATTCACTGATCGAAACAAGGTTGTCGCCCGTTTCGCTGATTGTCTGAATGGCGTAGGTAATGGCCGCCATGCCGGAGGCGACTGCCAGGGCCCCGATGCCACCCTCGAGCGCTGCGATTCTCTGTTCGAGGACGGCGCAGGTCGGGTTCATAATGCGTGAGTAGATGTTGCCGGCAACTTTCAGGTCAAACAAATCCGCACCGTGTTGGGCATTGTCAAAGGAGAAAGAAGTTGTTTGATGAATGGGTACTGCAACCGCGTGCTGGTTGTCGGCCTCATAGCCGTGGTGCAAGGCAATGGTTTCGGGTTTCATGGATGAGTCCTTTTTCGCCGGATGAATGCATGTTAGCTCGGGTAAGCAGGATGACAAGCGAACACAAGCAATACACGGAATCGTTCATTATTATAGTGCCAGAGTCCGTGAGTGGTGTAGTCTGGGATTTTCTCGGTATTGCCGGGATAAAGGAAAAACTCCGATCAGGTATAACTTCCAACTTTTCCATACGTGTCTGAGACGTTAAGCAAATGGTCATAACCAGAGACAATGCCGGCAACTTCAGGATACGCAAAGCGGTGCAAGCCGACCTGCCTGTGCTTGTCGATTTCCTTGCCAGACTGGCACTTCACGTTGCAGGGGAACCACCTCACACCCTTAAGAAAGAGGAGCGAAAACGGCTGATGGCAACGCTGCGCTCGTCTCTTTCAGATCCGGGTAAGCTGCTTGTTGTGGCCGAGGCGGGCGATGCCAGGTTGGTGGGGATGGGCTATTTATACGTGTGGCGTAATCAGGGTATCTGGGAACAGTCTGGAGACATTGAGTGCAAGTCCGGCATTATTGATGATGTTTGGGTGGAGCCGAATTTTCGTAAACTTGGCGTTTCCAGTGCCATACTTCGGGAGTTGGTTGCATTTGCGGAGAGTCAGGGTATCGATGAGTTGATCCTCGAATACGCCGCTTCCAACAAGGAGGCAGCGGCGACCTGGAGTAAGCTGGGGTTCAAGCCTACGGGAGTCCGTGCTGCGGCCTTCACAACGGTCGTGCAGAGCGCTCTGGCAAAACGGCGATGAGCTCGTAATCTGTAAGCAGACAGTTTCGAACAGTCAAAGGGGAATTGGGTGATAGGCGATCGCAAGGTAGATGTCTTTTTTGACGAGGTGATGCTGGGCCATGACCCACAGGTGGATTTGCCTTTTATCCCCAGTCGGGTGGAAAAACATGTCAGAACCATCCTGCAAGAACTGGACTTTAAATGGAGCTATCCGGAACATCCCGGACGGCTGAGTGCGATCAAGACGTACCTTGACGAGAACCCGATTCAAGGCATCCATTTGACGTCGGGTGCCAGTGCCACATACAAGCAGCTGAGCCGCGTTCATACCACGTCATATCTCGATCATATTTTCTCCCTGGCAGGAAAAAGCGCCTGGCTGGATAGTGATACCACTGCTGTGTCACCCGACAGTATCAAGGCAGCCATCGCCGCAGCCGGTAATGCCATCGCAGCGGTGGAAAGCGTGGTCAATAAAAAGTCAAAAAGTGCCTTTGCGTTGGTTCGCCCCCCGGGTCATCACGCTGAGCCGGTCCGGGCCAGAGGTTTCTGTTTGCTGAATAATGTTGCAGTGGCGGCAGCCCATGCCCAGGCGAAGTTGAATTGTGAGCGAATCCTAATCGTTGACTGGGATGCACACCATGGCAATGGTACCCAGGAAATATTCTGGGCGGACCCCGATGTGCTGTTTTTCGATACCCACTGTGCCGCACCTTTTTATCCCGGTTCGGGCCATCTTGACGAAGTCGGTGCCGGACTCGGCGAAGGTTACACGATTAACGTACCGCTCCCTGAAGCTGCCGGTGACATTGCTATTGAGAAAGCTTTTCGTGAAATACTGCTCCCGGCCGTCGAGCGCTTTAAACCCGATCTGGTTCTGGTCTCGGCTGGCTTTGACCCGCATCACAATGATATGGCCATGAATATGACCTATAACGGTTTCAAGGTCCTCACGCGCATCGTTCAGGATATTGCCGACCAATACTGCGATGGCAGGCTGGCGCTTGTTCTGGAAGGCGGCTACAACCTGACATCGCTTTCCCGTGGGGTGCACGCTGTGCTGGAGGTGTTGGCGGGAGGTGATGTGCCAGAATTGCTGGAGTGTGGGGTGAAGGAAGTGACGGAAGCGGCGGAATTCCATCGCACGGCATTTATCGACGATGACTGAAATGAAAGCCGCGGCCAGGTACAACTTTCGAGGTAAAAAAGTCGTACCTGGCCGCAGTTTTTACAGCTCTTCCAGTGGCCCGAAGAATTCATAGCGAATGCGGTCGAGAGGAATTTTCAATTCATTGAGCGCACGATAACAGGCCTGCATAAAGGGTTTTGGCCCGAGGAAATACACGTCTATTTCCCCATGGGCAGGCAACAGTCCCGCCAGGCGTTCGCGATCAAAAAATCCGCTGTGCTGGTCTTTGTCCTGGGGCAGGGGGTCGCTGTAACAGTAGTAGCGGTGCAGGTTTTCGTAGTTGTGGGCCATTTCCTCAACCAGATCCTTGAATGCGTGGCAATCGCTGTTCAGGGCCCCATGCAGGAAATGTACCTGGCGGCCACTGTCCAATGCGGGCTGCAGCATGCTGACGGTGGGTGTGATACCGACGCCACCACTCAGTAATACCAGCGGCCGCTGGGCGTCGTTGAGAACAAAGTCGCCACAGGGTGCGGTCAGTTTGATGTGATCGTTGACGCTGAACTGATCGTGCAGATAGTTCGAGACCAGCCCGCCGGGTTCGCGCTTTACACTGATCCGGTAATACGGCTTGCCGGGGCTGTCCGACAGCGAATAATTACGGCGGACAGCCTGCCCGTCAATGTCGAGTATCAGGGTGATGTACTGACCGGGCTTGAAGCCGGCAATGGGTTTGCCGTCGGCCGGTTCAAAGTAGAATGATGTGATGACATCGCTTTCACGAATTTTTTTCACCAGCACGAAGCCGCGTTCACCGCGCCAGCCACCGGGTTTCTCCTGGTTGGCCTGATAAACCTGCTCTTCGGCGTTGATCAGTAGCTCTGCCAGTTGACCATAGGCTTCACCCCAGGCTGAGAGGACCTCTTCTGTGGCTGCATCGCCCAGTGTTTCCTTAATGGCTGCCAGCAGGCATTCGCCGACGATGGGGTAGTGCTCCGGCAGGATATTCAGCGAGACGTGCTTTTGCACAATGAGTCCTACGGCATCGCCGAGCACTTCCAGACGATCCAGGTTGCTGGCATAGGCGACCACGGCATTGGCCAGCGCCCGTGGCTGCGTACCTGTTGCCTGGTGGGCCTGGTTGAAATAGTCCCTGACGGCCGGGTAGCGGTCGAACATCAGCGGATAAAAGACCTCGGTGATTTGATTCACGTGCTCGCCCACGATGGGCAGGGTGGCATCAATAATGTCTCTGGACTGTTGTGAAAGCATAACGTACTCCATTCTCTGCTGTGAGTGCTGTTCGGATATAAAAAGCTGCTCAGGTACAAGAGATAAGGCATTTATTGTGCCAACATATAACACTATGAATGTTATAAAAATAATTTTTATGCTGTTAAAGTGATACCATTCGTAATGATGTTAAATAAACAATAATGGTGTATTTATGACAGCAAGTAATGTGCCTGAGGTCATGCTGGAGATTCTTGCGGACCTGTGCCGGGAAATGTCGCCTGAACAGCGCTATGCCCGCTTGCTGACGGCGCTGAATCAGGTCTTTCCCTGCGATGCTGCCGCCCTGTTGAAGTTGCAGGGCTCCACGTTGCAACCCATGGCGGTCAACGGGCTCAGCGAGGACGCGATGGGACGTACCTTCGTGGTGGATGAGCAGCCGCGGCTGGCGAAAATTTTATTGAGTCGCGAGCCGGTGCGATTCCTGGCGGATTCGGAATTATCCGATCCCTATGACGGGCTGATTGATGGCACCAGTGACAGCCTGCATGTGCATGACTGTCTCGGCGTGTCTCTCTACATCGATGACATTCCCTGGGGGGTTCTGACAATGGATGCTTTGCAGCCCGGCGTATTCGACGATATTGATACGCTGGCGCTGCGCACGTTCATTCGTCTCACTGAGGCAACCATCAGAATCATTAATCTGATTGGTGGACTACAGGCTCGCGCCGAGCGGGAACATCTTGTGGCGCAGGCCGTAGTGGCGGATCAGGGGCAGTCACAGCTGATTGGTGACAGCAAGGCGATGAAACTGCTTTACCAGGATATCAATGTGGTCGCGCGATCTGATCTGGCGGTGCTGATCACTGGAGAAACCGGTGTGGGCAAAGAGTTGGTGGCCCGTCATCTTCACCTCAGTTCGGCACGTGCGGACTTTCCGCTGGTGTATGTGAATTGCGCTGCATTGCCGGAAAATCTGGTGGAAAGCGAGCTGTTTGGCCATACCCAGGGGGCATTCTCCGGTGCGTCGCAGGCCCGTGCCGGTAAGTTTGAGCTGGCCCATGGCGGCACATTGTTTCTCGATGAGGTGGGCGAGTTGCCGCTGGCTGTCCAGCCAAAGCTTTTGCGCGCTCTGCAAAGTGGCGAAATACAGCGTCCGGGTAGCGATGCCGTCCACCGGGTGGATGTGAGAATTATCGCTGCCACCAATCGGGATCTGAGTCGTGAGGTGGCGACCGGCCATTTTCGCGCGGATCTGTATCACCGTTTGGGTGTTTACCCCATCCAGGTCCCGGCATTGCGCGAACGTCATCGCGATGTGCTGGTATTGGCCGGGCACTTTCTTGAGCTGAATCGGCGTCGTCTAGGCCTGCGGGGTATAAGGCTGGATAGCAGTGCGCGGGAAGCCCTGCTGCATTATGACTGGCCGGGCAATGTCCGGGAGCTGGAGCATCTGATCAGCCGGGCTGTGCTGCGGGCGCGGGCGCGTTTTCCACAGGAGGTTGGCTCGCGTAAATTGCTCAGCATCGGCCTGGAGGTGCTGGATCTGTCGGCGCCCGAAACCTGCTCAAGTCCCGCTGACGATCTAGCACTGACACCCTCTGATACTGTCAGCTCGCCGAACCTGCGGGAGGCCACTGCGAATTTCCAGCGGCGTCTGGTCAGTGATACATTGCACCGCTGTGATGGTAATCAGTCGCGGGCTGCGCGGGAGTTGGGACTGGACCGCGGCAATTTCAGCCGCCTGATTAAACGACTGGGAGTAAACGGCCAGCGGCTTTAGTGATAAGCTCTGGCTCAGCCAAAGACAACATCGCCAATGACTTAACCAGAGAAGCATCATGATGAAATGGGCCATTCTGTTCCTCGTTGTAGCATTCACACCTTACAGTGCGCTGGCCAACGATATTTGCGATTGCGAAGGTTCCAAAAAACCGGGCGGACCCTGCTATGCAGGCAAAGGCGGCCCAGCTTATGCCGGTCCCGGCGGGCCGGCCAACGCCGGTATTGGTGGGCCCTGTTATACCGGTAAAGGCGGCGCTCGCTACGAGGGGCCGGGCGGTCCGGCCTACAAAGGTTACGGCGGTGCCAGGTACGATGGTCTCGGTGGTCCGGCCTATAAAGGTTTGGGTGGCGCCTGCTATGCGGGAAAGGGTGGCCCCTGCAATCCGGCGAATAAAGGTGGCAAGCATTGCCCTGCAGTCTGTGAAGATTAGCAGTTGAGCACCTGCGATCTTTTGGTGAACTGACGTGAAACTTCAGCAATATCAGGTCGATGCGTTTACCGACCGAATTTTTGGCGGCAACCCCGCTGCGGTGGTGCCACTGGCTTCATGGCTGGACGACAGCCTGCTGCAGGCCATTGCAGAGGAGAACAACCTCTCCGAAACGGCTTTTTTTGTCCCTTCCCACAATGGCTTTTCGCTGCGCTGGTTTACTCCGCTGGCTGAAGTCGAGTTGTGTGGTCATGCCACATTGGCGGCAGCCCATGTGATTTTTGTGCACAGTGACTACCGGCAAAACCGGATCACTTTTACCACGCGCAGTGGTGAGCTGACAGTTGAGAGATCAGATGGTCAGCTGCAAATGGATTTTCCGGCCTGCGTGCCAAAACCCTGTGAACTACCTGATTTGCTCTACCAGGCCCTGGGACAAAAACCGGTTCAGTTATTGGCGGCTGATGACTATCTGGCGGTGTTCGATAACGAGTCAAAGGTCCGTGCTGTCAAACCTGACCAGGGTCTGCTCAGCAAGGTGGGATTGCGTGGTGTAATCATCACTGCGCCCGGTGATACCGTGGATTTTGTCAGCCGTTTCTTTGCGCCCAAATTGGGTATACCGGAGGATCCTGTGACCGGCTCTACGCACTGTGCGCTGGCACCTTTCTGGGCCGAAAGGTTTAGCAAGTCCATACTGACGGCGAAGCAGCTGTCTCGTCGTGGCGGTGATATCATCTGTGAAGTGCGTGGCGACAGGGTGAGATTAACGGGTTCAGCCGTCACTTTTATGGAAGCCGAAATCCACCTCTAGCAATCCTCTATTCGGCGTGGTTTTCGATGCAATTCTTTTCTTCAGCGTATATTCCGCTTAACTCTTTGTCCTTTATCTGTTTCCTTCACTTGTTGTTCTTGGCTGAAACTCCGTCGCGGTAACGGATGTAATCCCGGGCAGTCCGGCGGGGTGCCTCCAGCATGGGCAGATGACCAATATCGGGCATCATCTGAATCTCGCTGTTCGGCAGCAATGATTGCAGAGCGGCAGCACCGGCAGGGTGCAGGACCTGATCTTCGTCCCCCCAGACAATTAGTGCGGGCGTGTCGATTTTTTTGAACTGTGTTTCCAGCATGGGCGATGCGATGAATTGCCGCATGATCTCGCTGTGCAAGGCGAAATCGGCGGCGCTTCGTCGGGCCAGCATGTATTTCAGGGAGTAGGGCAAATAGGGAGGGTGTCTGGTTGTCACCTGCAGCAGCCGGTCAAAGTCACTGGCCGAACGCAACAACATGGGCAGTTCGCCAGTGGCGATATAGCGTTTCAGGATATCCGATTCGAAGGCGGGCTGGGTGCCGGCAGCATCCAGGAGCCACAGGCTGGCAACCCGTTCGGGCTGCTCAGCGGCAAATTGACAGGCAATAAAGCCGCCCATGGAGTTGCCCCCCAGATGAATCCGCTTGAGGCCGAGCACATTCAGAAACTCGCACAGGCTTTTTGCCTGATCGGTGACCTGATAGCTGGCATCCGGGTCCCGACTGGCGTCACCAAAGCCCGGCAGGTCCGGGATGATCAGGCGATAATGGGGGGAGAGGAAACGTGCGATGCGGGTGAAGTTGTCCTTGTCACCGCCAAAGCCGTGAATCAGTACCAGCGGCTCACCGCAACCACCCTCCAGGTAGGGCATAGTGGCACCGGGAATGGTGGCTATTTTGCTGTCGAGGCATGAACGCCAGCGTTCCAGGCCAATACCGGTCTTTGCTGCCTGACGGGGAAATACCCGGTTCAATATGACCCAGGCAATAACCAGGGCAAAGATCGCGAGCAGAAAGGCAAAGATCGGATTCATTGGTGAATCATCTCAACGGCTTTGTGGGAATGGACTGTATTCATCTGGCGGTAAACTCCAGTAATTGGTCGTTAATCGGGTCGCTGAGCAGCATGGCCCGATCAGCTTCAAGGCTATGTGACACTTGCCACGGAGCATGTCTGCCCTGACGTGGGAGTTGATCTTTGCCCCGCAGAATATAGCCCGAACTCAATACGTTCATTACATTCTCTTCGGTTGCTTCGTTGTCGGGTGCACGGGGTGTGACAGTGGTGATGTTGTTGCTCTCCATGTATTGAAGCAGGCGGCAGATGTAACGGGATGCGATATCTGACTTGAGTGTCCACGAGGCGTTGGTATAGCCGAGGATAAAGGCCATATTGGGCAAATTTTGCAGAAGAACGGATTTGTAACTGAGCAGACTGTTTGCCGGTATTGTCCTGTTGTCGATGCTCAGGGTCGTGCCGCCAAAGGTCTGTAACTGTAAACCGGTAGCGGTAATCACGATATCTGCATCTAGCGACTGCCCGGATTTGAGTTGAATGCCCCGTTCGGTAAAGTGGTCTATCTGATCGGTTATTATGCGGGCTTTACCGGATTTGATGGCTTTGAAAAGGTCCCCGCCGGGCACTACGCAAAGTCGTTCCTGCCAGGGTGGATAATGTGGCGTGAAGTGGCGCATGTCAGCACTTTTACCCAGGGATTTTTTGACTTTCCACAGCAGGTATTTGCGCATTTTTTCGGGCCAGCGAATGGCACTTTTGTACAGCAGGCGTTGGAGAAAGGTGTTGGCAGAGCGCAGGGTGTGGTACAGCCACTGCTGTGGGAGTATTTTTTCGAGCAGCTTGATCAGATTGTCGTAGCGGGGGGTGCTGAGATAGTAGCTCGGCGACCGCTGCAGCAGGGTGATCTGGGCGACATCTTGGGCCATTGCCGGCACGATGGTGGCTGCGGTGGCCCCGCTGCCGATAACCACCACTTTTTTGTCGCGATAATTCAGGGATTCCGGCCAGAACTGGGGATGGATACACATTCCCTTGAATGACTCGATGCCGGGAAATTCCGGTGAATAGCCCGCATCGTAATTGTAGTAACCGGCGCAACTGATCAGGAAGTGGCAGCGGTAGCTTGCGATGTCACCGGTGGTTTCATTGAGCGCCGTGACTGTCCACTGAGATCGGCTGCTGGACCAGTCGGCGGCGGTGACTTTCAGACCAAAGTGGATGTGTTGATCAACGCCGTATTGCTTGGCTGTGCGGCTGATGTAGTCGCGGATCACTGAACCTTCGGCGAGAATTTCCGGCCTCATCCACGGCTGAAAGTCGTAGCCCATGGTGAACATGTCCGAGTCAGAGCGCACGCCGGGATAGCGAAACAGATCCCAGGTGCCGCCAATTGCATCGCGGCGTTCCAGAAGCATAATACGCCTGTTCGGTAACTGTCGGGCCAGATGGCAGGCCATGCCGATACCGGACAGTCCGGCACCGATAATCAATACATCGACGTCTTGCTTTGGCACAGGGGCTCTCTCTGCGGGCCGGGCGCTGTTCCGGTCATAAAATTACATGGCCATTCCACAATATTTTCGAATGACCTCAACATCGTTCCGGATGTCGACTGCATGTTGGTCGGTTGCCAGCCTCAGGACGAAAATTTCTTCATGATGTCGACGGGCAGTGGAAACACGATTGTGGAACTCTTGTCACCGGCAATTTCCACCAGGGTTTGCAGGTAACGCAATTGAATAGCGGATTCCTCTGTGGCCAGTATTTTTGACGCTTCTGCCAGTTTCTCTGCCGCTTCGGCCTCACCCATGGCGTGAATGACTTTTGCACGACGCTCTCTTTCGGCTTCCGCCTGTTTGGCGATGGCGCGGATCATGGATTCGTTCAGATCAACGTGCTTGATTTCCACGTTGGCCACTTTGACACCCCAAGCCTCGGTCTGTTTATCGAGAATGGTCTGCACGTCGGCATTGAGGCGGTCGCGTTCTGCCAGCATGTCATCGAGCTCGTGCTGCCCCAGCACCGAACGAAGGGTGGTCTGCGACAGTTGACTGGTGGCTTCGAGGTAATTTTCCACCTGGATGATGGCCCGCTCGGGGTCCATGACCCGGAGATAAATGACCGCATTGACCTGGACAGAGACATTGTCTCTGGATATGACGTCCTGGGTCGGCACATCCATCACCAGCGTGCGTAAATCCACCCGTACCATCTGTTGCAACACGGGGATGATGATGATCAAACCGGGGCCCTTCACCTTGTAGAAACGGCCCAGCATAAACACCACGCCGCGTTCATATTCCCGCAAAATACGGAACATGGAGGCCAGTAATACGACCACCAATACCAGCAGTATCCCGAAAAATGTTTGCATCTCGAACATCAGTATTCTCCTTCAGTGGGTTTGCTGACCACAGCGGTCAGCCCGTCAATAGCCGTTACCCTTACCTGTTCATTCAATTGCAGGGGTGATTCTGACCGGGCATGCCAGAGTTCTCCCTCGAGCCAAACCCAGGCATTTACACCGTCGACCCGTCCCACCGTTGCCATGCTTCCGATCAGATGCTCCGTGCCGGTGACTACTTTGCGATGTCGTGCCTTAACCAGCATGCTCAGGGCAAACACTAACAGGCCGAGACTGAACACTGTCAATGCAATGATCATCGGTAGGGCAATCTGGTAGGCAGGTAAGTTGGTGTCCATCAACATGATCGAGCCGGTCAAAAAGGTGATCGCTCCACTGATTCCCATGAGACCGAAACTGGGGGCAAAAGCCTCTGCTGTCATCAGGGCGATGCCCAGCAGGATCAAGCCCATCCCCGCATAGCTGATTGGTAGCATTTGCAGGGCATACATGGCAATCAGCAGACTGGCTGCTCCGACAATACCCGGCAGGCCAATACCCGGGTTGTAGAACTCAATAATCAGGCCATAGATGCCGACCATGAGTAGGATGTAGGCGATATTGGGGTTGGTGATAACTGCCAGGAATTCGCTGTGCCAGTCCACTGACTGGTAGTGGACGGTTTCCCCGGCAGTGGACAGCGTCACGGATTTTTTATCCAGCGTCACTTGACGGTCATCCAGTTGCGTCAGCAGATTTTCCATGGAGTCTGCAACCAACTCGATAACGCCCTGTCCAAGGGCATCGTTTGCCGAGAGACTGACCCCTTCACGCACTGCGCGTTCCGCCCAGTCACCGTTGCGGCTTCTGAGTTGTGCCAGACTGCGGATATAGGCCACGGCATCATTCACCACCTTTCGCTCCATGGCATCGCCTGCCGGGGCAGCTTCTGTGTTTTCCTTGCTTTCTCCCCCGGATTTGCCATCTTTGGCATCATCTTTACCCGGCATGCTTGGCAATCCCGGTGATCCACCGCCCAACTGAACTGGCGTTGCTGCCCCGAGATTGGTGCCGGGAGCCATGGCTGCCAGATGTGTGGCGTACAACAGGTAGGTGCCAGCACTGGCGGCCCTTGCTCCACTGGGAGACACATAACCAATGACTGGCAGAGGAGAAGCCAGGATGACCTTGATCATCTCCCGCATGGCCATATCCAGGCCACCCGGCGTATCAATACGCAGTACAATCATGCCGGCCTCAGCTGTGATGGCTTTCTCCATAGACCGTTCCATATGGTCAGCTGTTGCTGGTCCTATGGCTCCTTCGATATCAATAACCCATACCTCTGCCCGGAGAACTGCAGAGAAGAGCAAAAGGCATATCAGCAGACAACTGCGAGGGAGGTAACTCGTGCAACATGACAAAAGTTTCATGCTGCCAGTATAGAACAGACAATCGGCACTGTTCATGTTTAACGGGCCTGATTGCCAGGTAAGCAGCGCTGCCAATTGTCTTTGCCGGCGGTTAGACTGAGTCAATAGGGCGTAACCAGATGAACATGCCCGGATGATGTGAAAACGCAGAAAAGAGCATTAATGAGGACTTTTGTTGGAAAGGACGTGATTGCTACTGGTGTAATTGCCGGGTTGGGGGAAGCCGCTACCTTGAAATTTACCCGTGAAGGGGCAGGTTTTGTGAGCGGTGCTTACCGGTAGACGGTGGTGTTACCACGCGCTTTAAATTAACGAAACTCTATTAGTATTAGTGCAAAATTTTATTGGCTGTCGAATAGACGGCAGTGGTCAGCCAAAACTGAAAAGTTGTTATCACACTCTGAACAGGTTGTTTTTATGAAAATGGTATTTCGCAAAATCTTCTGGCCTATCCTACGTGTTTTCGAGCGCAATGCGCCTGCGCAGGGCTATCGTCCCCTGAATCGAAAAATCCTGCTTTTTGTGGGCATTCTTTTTTTGATGCTGACCGGCATATCCCTCTATTTTGTGATTGCAGCAGCAGTCATGGGTGGGCTGATTCCTGTAATAGGCTTTTTGGTTGCTGGCACTGTTTGTCTTGTGGTTGCCCTGCTGGGCAGCGATGGGGCCGTGGTGAAAATCTGGGGAAGCAGGTAGGTCTATTGAAAGAGTGACAGCCATAAAAAAAGGGGCTGAATGCCCCTTTTTTTATGGTATTTGAACAATGTTACATCAGATTTTCTGGCCTTTCGGAAGGTTTTCATAGACCTCGTCATCGGGCGTGGCATTCAGGATTGCCTTGAAATAGCTGCTGGGCAGTTTGATCTGGTAAGTGCGATTGCCTGTGATGGTGAGATCCATTCCCATATTGGCGCTGTCAAAGAAATTGATAAATGAGATCGGCAGGGCGATTCGCTCTTCGTAGCGGCAATTGGCTGCCTCGCAGACATTTTCATCTTTCGACATGGGTACCAGGCGAAGCTCGCCATCCTTGGTGGTCGCCTTGTTATAGGAGCGCCAGCCTTCATCATTGTACTGAGCTGTGACGTAGAGAATGTACTGGTCTTCACCTTCAAGGTCTACAGCGCGCACCAAGTAGATCTCGGAAAAATTCTCGGACAGCTTTTTTTCCGAGAGGGCAAAGTTCGGTCCGTAGGTGATTTCACCGTTCACGGGATCCATTTTGTATTCGATCAGGGTGCTGATTTCCTCCGGGGACTGCCAATTGATTTTGGCTTCTTTGGAAGATTCCTGGGAGACAGGTTCACTGTTTGAGCCGGCGTGTACCTGCAGGGAAGCCAGTGCCAGCAGGGCAAGGATCTGTGGAATTATTTTCATGTGTGACTCCATGGTATTGATGAGTACTTGACGCGTTGATTTTTTAGTGGTCGGTATGCTTGCGCTTTTGCCCATGCATTTCAACCTG
Organism: uncultured Porticoccus sp.; assembly: GCF_963975625.1. Taxonomy (NCBI): domain Bacteria; kingdom Pseudomonadati; phylum Pseudomonadota; class Gammaproteobacteria; order Cellvibrionales; family Porticoccaceae; genus Porticoccus; species uncultured Porticoccus sp. The sequence goes on along the minus strand of NZ_CAXBHS010000009.1, from coordinate 33,598 downwards.
TTTATTACTGTAAAACGTTTCAGCATGGTCTTTATGGCCGTTCTGCTAGTCGTACGATTAAGCACGTTTGTTATCGACGCATTGGCAACTATGATTACTTCAGCTATCGATGGTTCCTGAACAGGGCTATTTTCATTGCGGCTGGTGCAAGAACTTTTCGTGGATAATTATTACGTGGGGGATGGCTATCTGGATCAGCGAAAACCGAGCAGTGTCCGAGTGGGCTCTGTTTTTTCAGGATTGCCGTGTTCTCAATGAATAGTGCCAACTATGCTAAGATGCGGGGTTTGCGATTGATGAATACAGCCTGTTATGAGCCAAGCGACACCCTATATCGTTCGAACCTTTCCAGTGGGGCCGTTGCAGTGTAACTGCACGGTCATAGGTGACCCGGCCACCCGTCGGGCTCTGGTGATTGATCCCGGTGGCAATGCCGCAGATATTCAGGCCATTCTGGCAGAACTGCAATTGGTGGTTGTGGCAATTATTCATACCCACGCGCATCTGGATCATATTCTCGCCGCCGGTGAGATCAAAAAGACCACTGGTGCACCCATTTATCTGCACCGTCAGGACATGTTTCTGTGGCGTGGTGTCGCGGAACAATGTGCCATGTTTGGCGTGCCGCTGGTGACTCTTCCCGATCCTGATCATTATTTTGAGGATGACCATGATCTGGGATGTTGTGGCGGGGTGGCAATGCATACGCCGGGGCACACACCGGGTTCTACCAGTTTCTGGTTCGAGCCGGCCGCTTTGTTGATCGCCGGAGATACCCTGTTTCGCAGTGGTATCGGCCGCACCGATTTGCCCGGTGGCAATCACGGTCAGATCGTCAAATCCATTCGCGAGCGGCTCTATACCCTGGATGACAATGTGGCCGTGGTCACCGGGCACGGGCCGGGTACCACGATTGGTGATGAGAAGTACAACAACAGGTTCGTGCGGGCCTGAATGCCCGCTTCCCCCAACAGAGACGGAGTGCTTATGAAGCAACAGATACTGGCGATGCTGGAGTTGCAGAATGCGATGAATAGCAGGGTGAATGAGAACTGGGCCGAGCAGCATTTTGCATGGTATCGGGCGATATGGGTGGAATGTGCCGAATTGCTTGATCACTATGGTTGGAAGTGGTGGAAAAAACAGACGCCGGATGCAAACCAGGTAAAACTGGAGCTGGTGGATATCTGGCATTTCGGCCTCAGTATTCTGCTGCTGGAATCCCGGAACCACCATGGAGATATAGCCCGGTTGGTGGAGCGGCAGCTGGCGAATGCCAAGCCTTCCGGTGATTTTCGTGAAGACCTCGAGGCATTTACCCTGAGCACCCTGCAAACTAAAAAGTTTGATGTGGCCGGGTTCGGTGCCTTGATGGCGGGGGTAGGGTTGAGTTTTGATGAGCTTTACACCCGCTATGTCGGTAAAAATGTGCTGAACTTTTTTCGCCAGGACCACGGTTACCAGGATGGTAGCTACCGCAAGCAGTGGGGGAACAAGGAAGATAACGAACACTTGGTGGAAGCGGTTGCGGAACTTGATCATCGTTGCCCTGAATTCAAGGATGATCTCTATCAGGCCCTGCAGAACCGCTATGCCGACAGCGCCTGACCCGTTTGGGCGTCTGTGCTAAAACCGATAGAATGGCCTCTTCTCTGAGTGGTTCCACAACCCAAAAAACTGTTACAAGACAATCATGATTGATTTCGATACTCGCAAACAGCGACTGGAATTCAACAAGCTGCAAAAACGCCTACGCCGCAATGTGGGCAAGGCCATTGCCGACTTCAATATGATTGAAGAGGGTGACAAGGTGATGGTCTGCCTGTCCGGCGGAAAAGATTCCTACGGTATGCTGGATATTTTGCTCGGCCTGCAGAAAACCGCACCGGTCAGCTTTGAGCTGGTCGCCGTCAATCTCGACCAGAAACAACCCGGCTTTCCGCCTGAGGTGTTGCCCCGTTATTTGACCGAACTGGGGGTTCCCTTTCATATTCTGGAAAAGGACACCTACAGTGTTGTCACCGAGTTGATTCCTGAGGGCAAGACCTACTGCAGTCTTTGTTCGCGTTTACGGCGGGGGACCTTGTACGGCTTTGCCGAGCAGATCGGTGCCACCAGGATTGCCCTTGGCCACCATCGCGATGACATGATTGAAACCCTGTTTCTGAATATGTTCTACGGTGGAAAACTGAAGTCCATGCCGCCAAAACTACTCAGCGATGACAAGCAGAATATGGTGATACGCCCACTTGCCTACTGCAAGGAAAGCGACCTGGAGCGCTATGCCATAGCCAAGCAGTTCCCGATTATTCCCTGTAATCTGTGCGGTTCTCAGGATGGCTTGCAGCGCAAGGTCATCAAGGACATGTTGCAAACTTGGGAGAAAGAGCATCCCGGACGTCTGGAAACGATTTTTAGTGCCATTCAGTCCGTTGAGCCATCACAGCTGGCCGATGTCTCCCTGTTTGATTTCGCGGATTTAAAGCTGGATCGGTCGCCGCGCATCGGGGCGGTCAATCTCTGGGATGCCGACAGCGATGCTGTCCGCGAGCCCGCCTGATGCGCTACGGCTTTCGGTGCCGGAGTGATCACCCTATAATCATTCCTTTCAGCAAGGCGGATACTGCCCCATGAGTTATCAGGTTCTGGCCCGCAAGTGGCGCCCTCGCAATTTTAGCGAGATGGTTGGGCAGGAGCATGTGTTGCGGGCCCTGATCAATGCCCTCGATAACAACCGGCTGCACCATGCCTATCTGTTTACCGGTACCCGGGGTGTGGGGAAAACCACTATTGCCCGTATTCTGGCCAAATGCCTCAATTGTGATACGGGCATCAGCTCTAAGCCCTGTGGTACATGCAGTGCCTGTGTGTCGATCGCAGAGAATCGATTCGTTGATCTGATAGAAGTGGATGCGGCTTCCCGTACCAAGGTCGAGGACACCCGGGAGCTGCTGGACAACGTTCAATACGCACCGACGGCGGGGCGCTTTAAAGTCTACCTGATCGACGAGGTGCATATGCTCTCGGGTCACAGCTTTAACGCACTGCTGAAAACCCTTGAAGAACCACCACCTCACGTGAAATTTTTGCTGGCCACCACGGATCCGCAAAAACTGCCGGTGACAATTCTGTCGCGCTGCCTGCAATTCAACCTCAAACACCTGAGTCCTGAACGAATTGTGGAGCATCTGCAGTTTGTATTGGGTGAGGAAAAGGTCCCTTGCGAAGAGGCCGGTCTCTGGGCTCTGGCCCGCTCTGCCGACGGCAGTATGCGCGACGCCCTGAGTCTAACTGATCAGGCCATTGCTCACGGTGGTGGCAAAATCACCGAGGCGGAAGTCTATGACATGCTTGGTGCCATTGACCTTGGGGCCATCGCCGATATTGCCAGAGCGCTGGCTAACCGGGATGCGGTGGATGTCCTGGCGGTGGTAGGGCGTATGGCGGAGCATGCTCCGGATTTTGGTGCCGCATTGGCCGATCTGCTTTCAGTCTGGCACCGGGTTGCCATCGCGCAAACCGTTCCCGATGCACTGGACAATCGACATGGTGATGACCCATTGGTGCGCGAGTTGGCAAAAGCACTCAGTCCCGAAGATGTTCAGTTGTTTTACCAGATAGCCCTGTTGGGGCGACGGGATCTGCCACTGGCACCGGAACCCCGAATCGGCTTTGAAATGGCTCTGCTGAGAATGCTGGCATTTCAGCCGGTGGCAGACAGTGCTGTACAACCCCCCCCGGTACAAGCGGGTGACCCTGCTGTGTCCGTCCCTCCGACCGCAGAGGGGGCGGAGGAGTCGCCAAAAAAGTCCCTATCCAGTGATCGCGACAGCACGCTGTCAGCAACTGTGCGGGCGGATTCTCTAGAAACATTCAAGCCGGCTCTGGATCGATCATCAGTTGAATCGGTCCCCGAGATGGAGGTGGTTTCCGCCATTGCCGATGAGGTGTCGGAAACGCTGTCGGTTAACCCGGCACCACTGGATATCACTCCCAAGCCATCAACTGGAGATGATATGGCGGTAACGTCCATTGAGCCGGCGCCTTGGGTTGAGTCGGAGACGCTGGCCTCATTTTCCCGTCAGGCCCGATATCAGACGGCTGTTGAGAGCAACACTGTTGAGAATAAAACGGAGGCCGTATCGAGCGAGCAGTCAGGGGTAACTTGTGATTTGACGTCGGCGGTGCAGAAGGAAGAGGTGGTGCCTGAGGTTGCTGAACGCGCGAATCCTTTAATAGCCGTGAACCCGGTGCCGTTGGCTGAGGCGGTACCGGACCGCTGGATTGAAATTTACCAGGGACTTCAGGTGGCTGGTTTGTTGCAAAATATTGCCGCCAATTTGTGCCTGGTGGATGCCGATGGTCCAACGTTACACTTTGTGCTGGATATCGCCAGTAGTTCGCTGTATGAGGAATCGCATCAACAGCGCCTCGCCGATGTCCTCACAGAATACTTTGGCGAGCCAGTGACCGTGCAGATTGAAGTAGGTGCAGTCGCTACTGAAACCCCTTTGGCCCGCACTGAAAGACTGCGCCGTGAGCGCCAGTCGCAGGCGGTGGAGCAGCTGCGGCTGGATCCCAATGTTCGGCGAATCACCGAGCTGTTTAATGGCATTTTGCTGGAAAATACAATTAAACCAATAGATTAATTAATATCGGTAACTATATGAATATAAATGAATTGATGAAGCAAGCTCAAGACATGCAAACAAAGATGCAGCAACTGCAGGCCGAGGCGGCCAAAACAGAGGTCACCGGGGAAGCGGGTGCCGGTCTGGTACAGGTGGTGATGAATGGTCGCCACGATGTGCGCAAGGTCAATCTGGATCCATCCCTGCTCACTGAAGAAAAAGGCTTCCTGGAAGATCTGCTGGCAGCGGCTGTCAACGATGCCGTCAGAAAGGTCGAGGAAGACCAGCGCAAACAGATGGAAAAACTCACCGGTGGCATGCAGATGCCGCCGGGTTTCCAGATGCCTTTTTGAGCCGTTGCTCAGATAGCAAGACAGGGCGCGCCTTGATGAAGGGTGTGTTCGAATGATTCCCGAGAGATTGGAAACAGACTGTGTTCAGCCCTTTGATAGACGAATTGATTGATGCCTTGCGCTGTCTGCCCGGTGTTGGCCCAAAGTCCGCCCAGCGAATGGCGCTGCAGCTGCTGGAGCGCAACCGCGATGGCGCCGTTCGTCTTTCCAGTGCGCTGAATCAGGCTGCTGAGCACGTGCGGCGTTGCCGGATGTGCCGGACGTTGACGGAAGCCGACCTGTGTGAAATATGCAGTAACGGGCGTCGCGACATCCATCAGTTATGCGTGGTGGAAACACCGGCCGATATGTTTGCTATTGAGCACAGTGGCAGCTATCGGGGGCGTTATTTTGTCCTGCTGGGCCATCTTTCGCCGATTGATGGTATTGGGCCGGATGCCATCGGTGTCGATCATCTGATGTCCCGGTTGGCCGAAGAAGAGATCAATGAGTTGATTCTGGCCACGAATCTCACCGTCGAGGGCGAAACCACGGCCCATTACATCAGTGAAAGAGCCAGAATGCTCAATGTGACCGTGAGTCGTATCGCCCACGGGGTGCCAATGGGTGGCGAGCTTGAATATGTGGATGGCGGAACTCTGTCCCATGCCTTTACCAGCCGCAAACAACTATAGTGGGTCTGCCAATTCATGCCGCAGATTTCTTAATGACCTTTGTAACGGGAAGCACTGATGTCTGAACAAATGCCGTCACCGATTCTGGTGGCTGACAGTGCCGCTTTGAGCCACTGCGTCGAAGTGCTGCATGAATCCGATGTGCTGGCCGTTGACACCGAGTTTATGCGAACCGATACGTTTTACCCGATACTGGGTTTGATCCAGATATTTGACGGGCAGCAATGCTGGCTTATTGATCCCGTGGCACTGGATTCACTCGATGAGCTGGGCAGCGTTTTTAAAAACCCGGCAATTATCAAGGTATTCCACTCCTGTTCTGAGGATCTGGAGGTGCTGCAGCATGTGATGGGTACTCTGCCTCAACCGCTGTTTGATACCCAGATTGCGGCGGCATTGTCCGGTTTCGGGTTCTCCCGGGGCTATGCCGCTTTGGTGGATGACCTGTTGGGTCATCACGTGCCCAAGGGCGAGACCCGCTCAGACTGGCTGCAGCGGCCTCTCAGTGAGGCGCAACTGGGTTATGCGGCGTCCGATGTCTATTTCCTGCTGCCTGTTTATCATTTGTTGGTGGCGGCGCTGGAAAAACTCGATCGGACGGCATGGATGGACGAGGAAATGACGACATTGGTCGATCGTTCGCTTCAGACCGATGACACGGCAGACTATTATCGCAAGGTTAAGGGTGCCTGGAAGTTGGAAGCGAAAGCACTGCAGGTATTGCAGGCAATTTGCCAGTGGCGGGAAGTCGAGGCGCGGCAGCGCAATCGTCCGCGCAACCGCCTGATAGCTGATCGGACCCTGCTGGATATCGCCATCGCGCAACCGGCCAACAAGCAGTCACTGGCCGGTATCGAAGGCATTTTCCCGGGTTTTTTACGCCGTTATGGTGACGATCTTCTGTCACTGATTCATCGGGCGCAGAGCGATCATGTATCAAATCCCAGGCCGTTGCCGCCGCTGGATGCGCCTTTGCCAAAAGCGGCCCGGGATATGGCGAAGGAACTTAAGGCGGTGGCCAGCGAATGCGCAGAATCCCGGAACCTGTCGGTTGAAATGCTGGTCAGAAAGCGCGATATCGAAGAGTTGGTGCGTTCGGCGGTCGATACCGGCAAGCCCGTCCTCTCCGCTGCATTGCGGGAAGGCTGGCGCTATGACCTGATCGGACAGGTGCTTCTTGCTGAAGTCTGTCGTCTTTTGTCATCCAGGGCGAGTATCGTCAATGAGTAAACAAATCTGCAAAATCTATCGCAGCTCGAAAAATGAAGCCATGTATCTCTATGTCGATCATCAGGAGGATCTGGACCGAATCCCTGAGCCGTTGTTACAGCGATTCGGCAAACCCAAACTGGCAATGACCCTGGCACTGTCTTTGGATAAAAAGCTGGCCAGAGCCGATGTCGCCAAGGTGCTCGAAGCGATCAGAGAGCAGGGTTATTACCTGCAGTTGCCACCAAGTCCCGAGGCGTATATGCAGGAATTGCGTAATAAAAACGATAAGCTTTAAAGGGTAAGTGATTGAGTAAAAAACCTTTTTGGGAAGAAAAATCTCTGGCAGAAATGAGTCGCGATGAATGGGAGCAGCTCTGTGATGGTTGCGCCCGGTGTTGTCTGCACAAGCTCGAAGATGAGGAGAATGGCGATATCTTTTATACGGATGTTGCCTGTCAGTTGCTCGACCAGACCAGCTGCCGTTGCGTCGATTACCGGCATCGGTTGGCAAAAGTGCCGGATTGTCTGGCCCTGTCACCCGAAAAAATAGATCAATTCCACTGGTTGCCAGATACCTGCGCTTATCGCCTACTGGCTGCTGGCCGCCGATTGAAAGCCTGGCATCCGCTGGTTTCCGGCGATCCTGAATCAGTACACCGGGCAGGCATTTCAGTCCGGGGCAGGGTGGTTGAAGAATTTTCCGTAGCAGAGCAGGATATGGAGGACCATGTGATCCACTGGGTGAGCAGTTGATCCGGTTTTCTTGAGTTCTCTTTGACATCTTCTGCCAACTGGTTTTTAGTGGCGGCCTCTGCTTTTCAGAGGGTGAGTCAAAACATCTCGGGCAATCATCACCATTAGGTTATACTCGCCGGTCACGGATTGAATAACGGACGTATCAAAGGGAAAGGAGCGTATTTATGTATTCAGACGAAAACTATCTTTGGGGACTGGTCGCCTATTATGTCGGTAGTGGGCTGGTGTTGCTGTTTTTATGGCGGTTCCGCGAGCTGTTACCCGGTAGGCATTTTCGCAATGTGCTGCTGCTGTTGATCAGTGCCACTTTACTGGTGCCTATCAAGGCCTACCCCGACCTCCACTATCTGGCCCCGGCCTGGTTTGTCAGCTTGTATGAGGGGCTAACGAGTGCTTCGGATCAGGGTTATTTGCGTGGCGCGCTGCCCATCTTCGTCTGCTTTTTTGCAGCATTGCTGGTTTATACTGGTGGGCAGCTGATTGCCGGTCAGTTTGTTCGATCCTCCAGGACTGCAGACCACGAAGTGAATTCCTAGAGAGTCAAAGCGACTTCAAGTGTTTCCAGCTGCTCGGCCAGTTCCAGCCATTGAATTTCAACTGCCTCTCGCTGCTGTTTGAGCTGACTCTGTTCAAACAGCAGTGACTGCAGCGCCTCTTTGTGCTCGGGTTGATAAATTGCCGGGTCGGCAAGACGATTTTCAACATCATTGACCGCCACATCCAGCTTGTTCATGCGCATTTCTGCTTCACTCAGGGCCTTCTTGAGCGGACGCAGCTGTTGCCGGATTTCAGCCCCTTCACGGCGTTGCTGTTTGCGCTGTATAGCAGGCCCGGGTGCGGAGGATGTTTGTTCGCCTTTGTCGCGCAAATGTGACAGTAGCCAGTGGGTGTAGCTGTCGAGGTCGCCAGCAAAAGGCGCCACTTCCTCAGCGTTTACCAGCAATAGGTCATCAACGGTATTCCGGATCAAATGCCGATCATGGGAAATCAGTACCACAGCACCGGCAAAGTCCTGTAACGCCATGGTCAGCGCATGGCGCATTTCGAGATCCAGGTGGTTGGTGGGTTCGTCGAGTAACAGCAGGTTGGGCTTTAGCCAGACGATGATCGCCAGAGCCAGTCGTGCCTTTTCACCACCTGAGAAATGCTCGATCACATCCAGTGCCATGTCGCCACGGAAATCAAAGCGACCCAGAAAATTGCGCATGCTTTGTTCAGTGGCGCTCGGCGTCAGTCGCTGTAAATGCAGCAGGGGACTGGCGGATATATCGAGAGCATCGAGTTGGTGTTGGGTGAAATAGCCGATGGAGAGGTGTTCCCCCGCAACGCGCTCACCACCGAGAGGCCGTAAATCACCGGCCAGGGTTTTAATCAGCGTCGATTTGCCGGCGCCGTTGGCGCCGAGCAGTGCGATTCGGCTACCCGGATGCAAGGTCAGGTTGACTTCGCTGAGGATAGGTTTGTCGGGATAACCCGCCACAGTTTTACTGAGTGATAGCAGCGGATCGCTGATTCGTTCCGGTGGGAAAAATTCAAAGTCGAACGGTGAATCAATATGCGCGGGCGCGACGGTTGCCATTCGCTCCAGTTCCTTCAGGCGGCTCTGGGCCTGTCGGGCCTTGGTGGCCTGAGCCCTGAAGCGAGCGACGAATCGATTGATTTCTCCGATACGGCGTTGCTGCTTTTCATAAACAGCCTGCTGTTGGGTGAGTCGCTCGCTGCGCTGGCGCTCAAATGCCGAGTAGTTGCCGCGGTAGCTGAGCAGGCTGGCGTGTTCGATATGAAAAATTTCTTCGCAGACGTTGTCGATAAAATCCCGATCGTGGGAAATCAACAAAACGGTACCCGGGTAATTCTGCAGCCATCGTTCCAACCAGAGAGTCGTATCCATATCCAGGTGGTTGGTAGGCTCGTCTAGCATCAGAAAATCGGATGGGCACATCAATGCTCTGGCCAGATTCAGGCGAATCCGCCAGCCACCTGAAAAACGGCTCACTGGGGAAGCTCTTTCCTCTGCAGAAAAGCCCAGCCCCTCCAGCAATTGTTCCGCCCGTAGCGGAGCGGTATAACCATCGATCTCGTCCAGTGCCTGATGCAGGTTGGCCAGCCGGTCGTTGGCCTGATCGGTTTCGGCCCGGGCGATGTCTGCCTCCAGCTTGCGCAGGGTCTCGTCACCATCAATGACAAAGTCGAGCGCAGCCCGGTCGGTTGTCTGTATCTCCTGTGCCATATGGGCCATGCGCCATTGACCGGGGATCTGCAGCGTGCCTTCCTCCACTGTCAACTCCCCCAGAAGCAGGCTGAAAAGGCTCGATTTGCCAGCGCCATTGGCACCAATCAATGCTATTTTTCGACCCGGGTGGATGGTTGCGCTGGTTTTTTCCAGTAGCCGTTTGGTGCCCCGCTGCAGGGTAATATTTTCCAGAATGATCATGGCCGGCATTATGACGGATTTGTGGTCTTTAAGCCGCATTGGCATGCGTCGTTTGGGTTACTTTTGGCAATTAATTTAGTGGTGGTCAACAAACCGCCACAAGTTCTGTTGTACGTCCGCCGGGCATTTGGTTAGCATTGGTTATCGGGCTAAAACCATTGCAGAATGACCCGTGCGGTAAAAAACATAACAATCCCGGGGGGGTGAGCAATGTCTGAGAATCAGCAGCCAATGGATGTGAACGAAGCAGTACGAAAATCGTGGGAACACTTTGGATTGCCTGCGGAGTTGCCGCCCTGTGATTTTCAGTCACTTCTGGATGTGCTGGAGGATGCGGTATCGCACTTTCCGGATAACCCGGCGGTGACGTCCTTGGGTGGCACGTTAAGCTTTGCTGAGCTGGATACCCTTTCTACCCGGTTTGCCGCCTATTTGCAGCAACACACCCAGCTAAAGCCCGGTGACCGTCTGGCCATTCAGATGCCCAGCCTGATTCAGTACCTGGTGGTGGCCTACGGTGCTTTTAAAGCCGGATTAGTGGTGGTGAATATCAACCCAATGTATACCGAGGTGGAGCTCGACTATCAGCTCAATCACGCCGGGGTGAAGGCCGTGGTGGTGTTTGATCGCTTCCTGGGTATCGTGGAAGCCGTACGCGATCAGACACCGGTGGAAACCGTGTTTGTCACCAGCCCCTTCGATCTTCATTCACCCCTTAAACGTCGGTTGATGAGCGTGGTGCTTAAACTGATGGGTAAAGCGGTGAAGCCCGGCCGTGCAATCCCTTTGCAGCAGGTATTTGCCGAGACTGCCGACGTCGCATATCAACCGGTTGAGCTGACACTGGACGATATGGCGCTGTTGCAATACACCGGCGGGACAACCGGTGTCTCCAAACCCGCCATCATCAGTCACGGCAATATGGTCGATGTCACTCGCCAGGCTTGGGCATTGCTTGAGATGTCGGGTCTGGAGCGGGGCAAAGAACGGATTGTTTCACCGTTGCCGCTCTATCATATCTATGCCTTTGCGCTCTCTGTAACCACCGGCGTGTATATCGGGGCTCACTCGCTGTTGGTGCCAAATCCGAGGGATATCAAGGGCTTCGTCAAGCTGTTGAGGCGCTGGCCCGCCACACTGTTTTCCGGGCTGAACACCCTGTTTGTGGCATTGCTCAAGCATCCCGACTTTACCCGCATTGATTTTTCCGGTCTGAAAATTACCCTGTCGGGCGGTTCCGCTCTGGCCAGTGACACCGGTAAGGCCTGGCAGGACAAGACCGGCTGCGAGATCAGCGAAGCCTATGGTCTTACCGAGGCTTCGCCGATCGTGTCATTTTCTCCGCGGGGTTCCGGCAAGGCCGGCTCTGTGGGTATTGCTGTTCCTGAGACAGAGTTGCGAATTGTCGATGACGAGGGAAAGGCATTAACCGTTGATGAACACGGCGAACTCTGGGTGCGGGGTCCGCAGGTGATGTCCGGCTATCTGGATTTCCCTGAAGAGACAGCCAAAACCATTACTGACGACGGTTGGCTGAAAACCGGTGACATCGCATCAGTGGACCGGGATGGGTTTCTCCGCATTCACGACCGCAAAAAAGACATGATCAGTGTGTCGGGTTTTAACGTCTATCCCAATGAGATTGAAAACGTGGTGTCGCATCATCCCGACATCAGTTACTGCGCGGTCGTTGGCGTGCCAGACGAGCACTCGGGTGAAGCGGTCAAGTTGTATCTGGTCAGCACCAATCCCGAGCTGACCGCGGACGACATGCACGATTACTGTGCGAAGCAACTGGCCCGTTATAAATTACCAAAATACATTGAGTTTCGGGATGAGCTGCCGCTCTCCAACGTCGGTAAGGTTTTGCGTCGAGAGTTGCGTGATAGCTGACCGGATGGCACGAATGCAACGATGACGGACGATGTTTCACAATGGCGGGACAGGGTTGCGCTGTGCCTCGGGGTTGACCGTGGGCCGCTGAACCGGCAACTGGACAAGATTGCTCGACGGGCTGCGCAGGGCAAGCCGTTTGACCGGGAGATGAAGGCATTTTTGGCGCGGCTGGAAAAATCCAGCCAACAGTATCATGCGCGTCGGGCCAGTGTGCCGTCTCTGACATATCCGGAAGACCTGCCCATTGCGGCCCGTCGTGAAGATCTTCGCAAAGCAATTGCCGACCACCAGGTGGTGATTGTGGCCGGGGAAACCGGTTCCGGTAAAACCACCCAGTTACCCAAAATCTGTCTTGAGCTCGGTCGCGGCGTCGCCGGCATGATCGGCCACACCCAGCCGCGTCGCATTGCGGCCCGGACGGTAGCCAACCGTATCACTAAGGAGTTGCAGCAACCACTTGGCGAAACGGTCGGTTATCAGGTTCGTTTCAGTGAGCAGATCGGCGATAACACGCTGGTTAAACTGATGACTGACGGTATTCTGCTCGCCGATATTCAGAATGACCGACTGCTGCACCGCTACGATACCCTGATTATCGACGAGGCCCATGAACGGAGCCTGAATATCGACTTCCTGCTCGGCTATCTGAAAAATATTCTCCCCCAGCGCCCCGACCTGAAAGTGGTTATCACCTCTGCGACCATCGATGTAGAGCGTTTCTCGCAGCACTTCGATGATGCACCGATTATTGAGGTATCCGGCCGCACCTATCCCGTGGACGTTGAATACCGTCCCGCCGAGGAAGACCGGGATCTGTCGCTGCAGGTGCTGGATACGGTAGAAGAGATTCTGACGTTGCCAAAGCGGGGTGACATCCTGGTGTTCCTCAGCGGCGAGCGCGAGATTCGCGAAACGGCCAATCTGTTGCGCAAGGCGCAACTGCCTCACCTCGAGGTGGTGCCACTCTATGCCCGTTTGAGTCTGGCGGAGCAGGGCCGGGTATTTTTGCCCCACAAGGGTGTACGGGTGGTACTGGCCACCAATGTGGCGGAAACCTCCCTGACAGTGCCCGGCATCCGTTATGTGATTGACCCGGGCACGGCCAGAATCAGTCGCTACAGTTATCGCACCAAGGTACAACGACTGCCAATAGAACCGGTTTCTCAGGCCAGTGCCAACCAGCGCAAGGGGCGCTGTGGCCGGGTCAGTGAAGGGGTTTGTTTTCGCCTCTACAGCGAAGCGGACTTCAATAACCGTCCGGCCTATACCGATCCCGAAATTGTCCGCACCAACCTGGCTTCAGTGATTCTACAAATGCTGCAGTTGAAAATTGGTGATATCCGTGACTTTCCGTTTGTCGAGGCCCCGGACCAGCGGCTGATCAACGACGGTTTCAGTCTGTTGCAGGAGTTGCATGCAGTTACTCCGCAGGGCGAGTTGACCGAGACAGGGCGGCAACTCTCCCGTATTCCGGCCGATCCGAGGTTGGGCAGGATGTTGCTTGCGGCCGGAAAAGAAGGCGCCCTGCGTGAATTGCTGGTTATCGTCTCCGCACTCAGTGTTCAGGATCCCCGGGAGCGGCCCGCCGACAAGCAGCAGGCCGCCGACGAAAAACATCGCCAGTGGCAGGATAAACACTCGGATTTCACGGCGCTGTTAAACCTCTGGAATACGATGGAAGACCAGCGCCAGGCATTGGGCCGCAACCCGTTTGACAGATATTGCCGACAGCAGTTTGTATCGCCCCTGCGAATCAGGGAATGGCGGGATTTGCATCACCAGTTGCACCGTTATTGTCGTGAGCTGAAGTTACCCGAAAACCGTGATCCAGCGGACTATCCGGCGATCCACCGAGCCCTGTTAACCGGTTTGCTGGGGCAAGTGGGATTCCGCCACGATGAACGGGAATTTCTCGGCCCGCGCAATCGCAAGTTCCATGTTTTTCCCGCCTCTGGACTGTTTAAAAAACCGCCCAAGTGGCTAATGGCAGCAGAAATTATTGAGACGTCAAAACTGTACAGTCATGTCAACGCCGCGATTGAACCTGAATGGCTGCAGGAGCTGGCGGCACATCTGGTCAAGAAAAGTTATAGCGAACCTCATTACAGTGCCCGGCGAGGGCAGGTGATGGCTTTTGAGCAACAGACGTTGTATGGACTGCCGATTCTCACGAGAAAACCCTGTAACTACAGTGCGATTGATCCATCCGTGTGTCGCGACATCTTCATTCGTGCCGCACTGGTGGAGGGCGAGTATCGGGGTAAGGGTGCATTTTTCGACCACAATCAAGCAATGCAGGAAAATCTCGAGGATATGGAATCGCGAATCCGTCGTCGCGATGTGCTGGTGGATGATGAGGTGATGTACCAGTTTTATCAGGAGCGCTTGCCCCTCCATATTGTTAATCTGAAAGGCTTTGAAAAATGGCGCACCGAGGCAGAAAAAAAGGACCCCAAGCTGTTGTGGATGGACGAGTCCCTATTGATCCAGCGGGAGCTTGATGAAGACCTTGAGACCCAATACCCGGATCATCTGGAGTGGCAGGGCACAGCCTATCCACTGAGTTACCATTTCGAGCCGGGGCATCCCGAAGACGGGGTGAGTGTGACGGTTCCTGTCAGTATCCTCCACCAGTTGCCAAACTACCGTTTTGAGTGGTTGGTGCCGGGTATGCTGAGGGATAAGTGTATTGCTTTAATCAAGGGGTTGCCGAAATCACTGCGCCGTCATTTCGTGCCGGTTCCCGGTTTTGTGGACAAGGCGCTGGCGGGCTTGAAGGCGGATGATTTCCCTCTTGCCGAGTCCCTTGGACAGCAGTTGAAAAGGCTTTCCGGTGTGACAGTTGCCGATGGGCAGTGGCAGCAGGTTGAGTTGGAGCCCATTTATTCCGTTAATATTCGCCTGACCGATGAGCAGGGCGAGCTGTTGGCGATGGGCCGCAACCTGACCGAGCTTAAAGCGACCTACCGGGGGCGGGTCTCCCAAACGATCAATGAGTCCTCTGTCGACAGCATCGAGAAAAAAGACCTTTCCGGTTGGACATTTGATGAGTTGCCAACGAGTTTCACCATCCGGCAGCAGGGGCTGGCTATTCGCACCTATCCGGCGCTGGTTTGTGACGGAAACCGGGTGGATTTGAAGTTACTGGATAATCCGGCTAGAGCCGCCAATGAAACGGTCAGGGGGTTGTTGAAGCTCTATCAGTTGAGCTATCCGCAGGGGGTGAAATACCTGCGCAAAACGTTGCTGAAGGGCTGTGATTTGTCGTTGAAAGCCGCCCATTTCCAGGGTCGAGAGCAGCTGCTCGGTTCGCTGATAGATGCAGCCTATTACCGTTCGTTGATCGAGGGCAACGCTGTACCGCGAAACCGCCAAGCCTTTGAGCAGCAACTTCTGGAGGGCAAGGCGGAGATTGCCGGTGCCGCCCTGGAACTCGAAAAGCTGGTTCTCAGCTGTCTGCCCCTGCGGGCAGATGTGTATCGAGTCATTAAAAAACTCGGGTTCGTTGTTTTGCCCGCGGTGTCAGATATAAATCGGCAGATTGATGGTCTGTTCCGCGACGGTTTTTTGCTGGATGTGCCTGCGGAATGGTTGCAGCAATACCCGCGCTATTTAAAGGCGATCCTGGCGCGACTGGAAAAACTGCCGGGCCAGCCGGAAAAAGATCGACAGACACTACAGCAGCTGACAAAACTGGAGGATCGTCTCTATCCCTGCTTTGGCAAATGGGACGATCTCGCCGATGACGTTCGCAAAGAGATGTGGCAACACTACTTTATGTTGCAGGAATACCGTGTTTCACTATTTGCTCAGCAACTGGGTACGCGTATGCCTGTTTCAGAGAAACGGATAACTGCCCACTGGTTCGAGTTGGAGTCAATGCTGGCAGGGACCTGATTTGGTGTGGTTTTTTGAATAATCCTGTATTAAAAATAGATCGGGAAACTTATTCTGTGGCATCCAGTCTGATTTTAGAGCCTTTCGTTTACGGTCGAGTATTCTTTCGGCCAACTAACCTAAATGGAGATTAATGATGAGCAAGCGTAACTTGAATCCACTGGCAGCGGCAGTTGGCGCCGCATTTATGGCATCCGTTGCCATTTCCCCAATGGCATCTGCCACCGAGAATCCCTTTCAGGCCACTGAGCTGGGTGCAGGCTATAAATTGGCCGGTAACCATGGCGAAGGCAAATGTGGTGAAGGGAAATGCGGTGAAGGTGAAAAGGGAGATAAAGAAGGTAAATGCGGTGAAGGTAAATGTGGTGAGGGCGACAAAGGCAATAAGGAAGGTAAATGCGGCGAAGGCAAGTGCGGTGGTCAAGGGTAAGTTGAGTAGCCTGTACGGCCATGTTTGATCGCCAATACCCCGTCCAGGGGGCTGGTCTGGGATTGCGGCGAGCACTGATGGGTTCGCTGTGGTCCCAATCACCTGAAAATATCGATTTTATGGAGGTGGCCCCGGAAAACTGGATTGGAGTGGGTGGTCGCCTTGGCCATCAGTTCCGCGCCTATACGGAGCGCTGCCCTTTTGTTTGTCATGGTCTCTCTCTGTCAATCGGTTCCCCCGCGCCGCTGGATTTTGAACTGCTGTCGAGAGTTAAAACCTTCCTAGATCAACATCAGGTGCGTTACTACACTGAACATTTGAGTTATTGCAGTGATCACGGGCATCTCTATGACCTGATGCCCATTCCCTTCACTGAATCGGCTGTTCACTACGTGTCTGGAAGAATTCGCCAGGTTCAGGATTTTCTCGGCCGGCGTATCGCAATGGAGAACGTCTCCTACTATGCGGCGCCCCAACAGGAAATGTCTGAAATTGACTTTATCAATGCGGTGATCGCAGAGGCCGACTGCGATCTGTTGCTGGATGTGAACAACATCTACGTGAACAGTATCAATCATCGCTACAACGCAGAGGAGTTCCTCGCGCAATTGCCCGGAGAGCGGGTGGTCTATGCCCATATTGCCGGCCACTACAAAGAGGCGGACGATCTGCGAGTCGATACCCACGGCGCGGATGTTATTGACCCTGTATGGCATCTCCTCGATGTGGCCTATCAACAGTTTGGCATTGTGCCAACCCTGCTGGAACGGGACTTCAACATACCACCCGTGCCTGTCTTGCTGGAGGAGGTGGCGCGTATCCGACAGTCGCAGCAGTCAGCCCTGCAGACCGGGGAGCGTGGAAGAGTAGCCAATGTCTGAATCATCCCTCGAATCATCAACCCTGCCGATGTTTCAGCAAACCCAATATGCATTTGCTGCACACCTGCGGGACCCGGATGCTAACCCAGCTCCCCCGGATATTGAAGACCGGCGTATGAAGATCTATCGGGAGCTGGTTTACAACAACATAGAATCGTTCATTGCAACCGGTTTCCCCGTGTTGAGGCAGTTGATCGCTGACCAGCAGTGGCATGCCCTGGTTCGCGACTTTGTCAGCCGGCATTGTAGCCATTCACCTTATTTTCTGGAGATCAGTCAGGAGTTTCTCAAGTACCTTCAGGAAGAGCGCCAGCCACTGGTAACGGATCCTCCATTTCTGCTGGAACTGGCCCATTATGAATGGGTAGAACTGGCACTTGATGTCGCCGAAGGCGATCTACCGGAGTTGCCCTATGTTCCTGTTGACGTGATGGCTGAGTCGCTGCAGGTTTCGCCACTGGCGTGGCGGCTATCCTATGAATATCCGGTTCATTTGATTGGACAGGAATACCAGCCAGCAGAACCGCCCGAGCAGCCGACATTTCTGGTGGTGTATCGTAACCGGGAACACAGCGTGAAGTTTCTTGAGAGCAACGCGGTGACAATTCGGCTGTTGCAGTTGCTGGAGGCACGTCATTGCACCGGCCTGGATGCGCTGCAAGCTATTGCCACGGAGTTGGGGCATGACAACCCCGACGCCGTTATCGCTCACGGTGCGCAATTGCTTGAGCGGCTTTATCAACTGGATATTTTGATTTCACCATGACTACAGAGGAAGTGGCTAATGACGGCTATCAAGTTAAGTCACTTCCCCCGTATTTAAAAACTCCATGCCATGCTGTTGAAAATTTGTGATTTAAAGTTCTTGTCAAAGGTTTTGATAGGCTTGAATGGATTTTTTCAAAACTGCCATTGCTTCTATATGGTCTCCAAAGCCTTGGCTTTCCATGTCGCCGTTTGGCCCCTTATAACTCTCGAACCAAATCCTGATGATATCCAATACTCCGGGAAATTGGCTATTCAATTGCGAGATGGACTCAACACCGGAGAATGGGCTGTCTTCTGAGATAACAGCAATCAGCTTGTCATCTTGCTCACCACCATCAAGCATTTTTAGCACAGCAATTAAGCGAACTGAGATAACCTCGCCGCGCGGAATTGATTGCCCCAGAACCAAAACATCAAGAGGGTCACCATCTCCACCCAATTCTTTAGGCATTGCAGTGCTAGGGATGGTGCCGTAATTACCTGGATAGCCCAAGTAATTAACAATACGAGGTTTGTCGTTTTTGAGTTCCCAAATAATTTGATGCGTATTGTGCCTATTCAGTTCCCATTTTGCCGATGTGCCTGTGGGTATTTCGATCAACGCATTGACTTCATTCGAGATGTTCATAGCTGGTATCTTCATCAAATCAGTAGTAGAAAAAAGGGTCGTCTGATCTCTAAAGATAAGATTAACGCTATGATTTACAGCTTTATCAAAGCTAAGCCCCTTGCCTGAGGCCTGCTTTTTGTAGAGAAGCATATAATCCAGTTTTTTGCCTTTTCTCGCGAGCTTCTCAAATTCCTTTTTATCAAAACCATCGTACTGCCCCATTTGCTTTGCGGATTTTCCGATACCTCCGATATTGTTACTATCAATGGACAAAATCAGCTCACTCACATCTTTAACGGCTTTTTGATAACCCTTCATTGAGTTCAAATCATATTTATTGAGATTGATTTTATCGTGGATTTCTTTACCCCAGTAAAATTCCACAAAGTTAATCGCTGGCTTGGGTTTTTCCCAGGCAATTTTTCTAGAGAAATACATTAATGCACGATAAACGTTGTTATGAAAGTTCTCCAAGCCCAGTGATTCGGGCAGTGTTCTATGTGCAATTTTTTTAAATTTTTCATCGTAAAGCCAAAGATTATTTGCCGCTTCCATTTTTAGCCAGAAATCTTCCATTGTGGGAGTATCACGATAGTCGTCGGCAACAACAACATTGACTTCGAAGTCGGCTCCACCATCCTCCATATGCCAAAATACGTTAAATGTGTGATGTCCGTCCGTTAAATACAATTGATGGTCAGGGCCAATAACCACAGTTTTCATATCCATTTTGTGAGTCCCAATGGGGTCAGTGCATTCAAATGAACTGGCAACAGAGGCTGTGGACTTGGCTGAAACAGTAACGATTGACTTTTGGCCATTAGTTTCACAGATTTCATCAAATTTCTTTTCTCTGTCATGTTGATAACGACCAAGCTTGTAAAAAATCTGATCGTAACCGACAGCTGCTTGTGTTGGCCTTAGCTGATGAAGGTGTACTGCGATCACATCACCTCTATTAATGCTATGGTTTTTCGGCAATTCTGCAGCCAACATGCTGCTGAATAGCCAACCCCCAGCAGTTATTGTTAATGCTAGAAAGCGCGACTTTATCTTCATGGTAGTTGCTCCGTAGAGGTTTGTAGTTGCTGCTACATTTTGATCAAAAAAAACCCCACCAGTTTAGAGGTGGGGTTTAAGGTTTCAGGAGAAGAGGTCCTGTAAATTAAAAGGCGACTTGACCGCGGACCATAAAGGCTTTGACATCGCCTTCCATGTTACTAACGTCATCGGAATCAATCTCGGCATCGACGAAGTTAGCCATGAATCTGATGGTGTCGTTGACGTACCAGTTGACGCCCAGGGTCAGTGTTTTGATCTCGGTACCCCGAATGCTGTCAGTCAGTTCATTGGCAGCGCTACTATCGAACAAATCAAGCGTGTCATAGCGGGCAACCAATTCCCATGCGCCGTAACCACCCATACCCAAGCGATTTTTCGGCGAGATGGTGCGCATCTTTCCGCCCCGATAGCCGCGAGATTCGCCAGTTAGTGTGTAAGTTGCCTGAGCGTACCAGCCATCTACATCTGCATCTTTCGCATCTTCACGACTTAGGTCTTGTCTAAAATACTCACCTTGCAGTGAGAGGGGACCCATGACTGTGGCTGCTTCCAGGCCAATGGTATCGGTATATTCAGTATTCCGGTAACGCACTTGTACTGGTCGATCGTTGAAGAAATGTACGCCGGGCCTTGCCCTCAAACGACCATTGTTGGTGGCGAGTTCATTGCCATCAAAAGTCTTTTCAAATTCTTCACGTTGATAAGAGACACCTAGGTGAACAAGCTGGGTTTTTTCATGCAGAGGGGCAAAAGTAAAACGACCGCCATATCCATAGTCTGTGTCTTTGCCCTCGTTATCTTCTTTGCTTACACCTTCGCCAAGATAGACGCCACCGGTCAGTGTCCAGTTGGAGCCCTTAGTTTCTGCGGTAAACCCGTTGCGTCGGCCTTTGGCAAAAGTGTTGGTGGCAGCGGTTCTTTCCATCATCGAAATGCGGTTCGAGCTGGTCAACTCTTCCAGGCCACTTGGCATTTTGTGGCGGCCAAGTTTTAACTTGACATTGTCAAATCCGGTGTAACCAATGGTCGCATCAGTAAATTCAGTGCTTTCATCCTGACCGTAGTTGATTTCAAGCGCGTAGCTCCAGTCGGTAAACATGGTCCCCTCCATGCCGATGCGAGCACGACGAAACTTGGCTGCATTACCAAATTCATCGGCACCGGAGTTCCGATCGAAGAATTCGTCATCTATGTTGACGTAATCAGTATGAATTCTGCCGCCGATATTTGCGGTGAACGCCTTATCAACTGATTGAAAATTAAGTCCTTTTTCACTTAATGTGACGATGGACGCTTTTTTGTCAGCCTCCTGAACCATGCTTACAATTTCTTCTTTTTCAGCAAGTGTTTTTTCTTCCTTGGCTTTGGCTGCATTTGCGATGGTGTTGTAGTCTTGCGCACTGATAGCACCTTTATCCCGCAACACTTTCAGAAGATCCAGCATGGGGTCCGCCTGAACAGGCAAAACAGCGGCACTCAGCATGGCGCCGGTGATTAAAATTGCAGATGTTTTTGATTTCATCGAATCGTTCTCCTCAAATAACTAAACGCGTTTAGCCTGATTGCTTCAGACAGGAGAACCTTATGTCGCGATTGTTTCAGCGCCGTGATAGTTTCGTGACAATTTGGTGACAGTCGTTGTTTTATGCAATCTGTCTACTGAGAGAGGTTGGCCCAGTTGGCGGGAATGAAAACTATTGGGTCCAACCAAAAAATGGCCCGGGGTGGGCCATTTTTCTGATACTTGGCGGGACGACCGGTTAGAATTTCGCCTCTACGTTGAGCTTGATGGCGTCGTAGTCACTCTTTTTGCCTTCACCTCTGACTTTGCCGATTTCGGTGTCGTAGTAGGACAGGCTTGCTGTGGTGTTCTTGCTGAGGCCGAGATAGGCTCCGTATTTATGTCCTTCCACGTCGGTGCCGCCACCAGCGAAATCCGAGTCAGAGAAAGCGGCAAAGACAGCATCGGCTTCCAGATCCTGATACAGATAGCTGAAGGCCAGATCACCCCTGCCTTTTACCTTGCCAAGTTTGAATCCTGCCGCATAGCCTGTGTCTTCATCGGCGTCGCTATCGGTGTTTTTGACGTAATCGGCAAACAGCATAGTTGGTATACCAGCGAGCTTGGTGTTCAACTCGGCAAAGACTTCGGCAACTTCATAATCCAGTGCATGGGATCCGCCAATCCCTGTGTTACCGAAGAACTCGGCATTATCATCACTATCCTCAAAAAAAGCGGCACTGCCGGCAACCGGTATATAAAAGGTAGCTGGTACCCACCTTTAGAGATGTTTTGTCGGAAACTGTTGCGTTATAGCCTAGCTGGGCACCAAACATCTCCTCGATATCGTCCGTCCCTTTGCTGCCATCGTAGCTATTCAGAAAGTGATAGGCGGCAATGGCCCAGATCGAGCCATTGTCATAGGACAGGTGCCCGCCCTCAGGGCGATAATCGCTATCCCATACCAGGCCGCTACCACCAGGGGTATAGAAAGGATTTTTGGTCTTGCCGGCCACCAGGTTCAGGTTTTCGGCAAAATTCCAGTCAATCCAGGCCATATCCAGATTGATTTGTTTGGAGCTGCCTCCCCCTCCGAGAGTCTGGTTGGCGGATGTTGGCGATTCACTTCCGCTGGCCAGTGCTACGCCCGCTTTGAATTCATCGGAAACCTGAGCGGTGAGACCAATACGCGCACGTACCCGGTTGCGGTTGATGTCATCGTAGGCGCTGTCTTTGTCAGTCTGTTCGACACGGTACCGGACATCGCCGTGCCACTGGATTCTGTCGGCCCAGGAGGTGGCTGGTTTTGCGGTGGCAACCACCTGATTGGTTTTTTCCTCCATTACTTTGGTTTTTGCCTCCATTTCATTGAGGCGCTCAGTCAGGACGGCAACCTGAGCTCTCAATTCCTGCAGGGTTGCTTCGTCTGCATTTGCGAACAGGGCAGGGCACAGGGTAAAGCCGCTAACAGCTAGGAAAATGGCAGTTCGTTTCATAGTTATGATTCCACTCTTGTTTATTTAATACTTGATATCTCGATATCGTCGATGCTTGCTTTATAGTTGCTGTTTTTTCCGAAACAGACATAAACGGGTGTTGGTATCTTAATATGTCAGTTTTATGACACAAGGTTGTTATCTGCTGAGCGGTAGGGTCGGGAGACTTGTGGCGTGTGGTTTTGGATGATTACGGTATACCTGAAAAAATTCAGCGTGTAGAATTGCGAGAATTTGTTGTTATCAGATTATAAAAAGCAGGGAGAACACCCCAGATGAAAAAAATAGTGCTGTTGCTGACTGGCGTTATGTTATCTACCCATGTATTTGCTGCGGGGAACCCCGACGATCCTTGGGAAGGCTTCAACCGCAAGATGTTTGCGTTCAACGATACCGTGGATACTTATACGCTGAAGCCTATCGCCAAGGGTTACCGGGCAGTCACGCCTGATCCGGTTGAGCGTGGAGTCAGCAGGATGTTCTCCAATGTTGGTGAAGTGGTGAACGTTTTCAACGATCTGTTGCAGGGGAAATTCCGTCAGGCAGGGAATGACACTGGACGCTTTGTCATCAACACCACTATCGGTCTGGTGGGTTTTTTTGATGTGGCCGATCATTTTGGCCTGCCAAAAAATGATGGGGAAGATTTCGGCCAGACACTGGGTGTCTGGGGTGTAGATAGTGGCCCTTATCTGGTGTTACCGTTGATCGGTCCCAGCACTGTTCGTGACGGCCCGGCCCGGATCGTCGATTGGTTTATCAACCCTATTAACGAAATAGACCATGTCCCAACCCGAAATCAGATCTACGGCGCCGAGGTGATTTCTACCCGTGCCGATCTCCTCGAGGCTGAAAAGTTCGTGCGCGGCGAGCGCTACAGCTTTATCCGCGATGCATACTTACAGCGTCGTAAATTTTTGCTGACGGATGGCGGTGTGGAAGATGACTTCGGGGACTATAAGGATTTTTAACCCCAGTTCATTTTTCTTTGCTAATCGACAGTTGCCCGGGAAAGCAACTATCGAAGAGGGCATGGAGCTTATACCTGATCAACTGGATATCAGTTCCGAGTAACCTATGGATAAGAACGGCAAACTGTTTATTGTTGCCGACAGTCAGGAAAAATGTCATGCCTTGAACGCGCATCTGGTCGACACCAGTTGGCGCGTTTCAATTTTTGATAATCCTGAAAATGCTCTCGCAGCAATCAAAATCGACCACCCCGGTGTCGTGGTGATCGATTTCCCTCTCTCGGTGATTCGAGAAAAGTTTGCCTGTCTTCCCTCTCAGGATGTGGATATTGCCTATGTTGTTGTGCTCCCGGAAACGGATCCCCGGGATGTGGTTGCACTTTTCCATAACTATGCGGCGGACGTGGTTATCAAACCATTTGATGGCGACCGGTTTCTAGAGGCTGTTGAACGCGCGTCACATTGTAAAAGCCTGATGGTGCAAAACCGCCAGTACCGTGAGCAGCTGGAAAAAGCAAACCGTGAGTTGGAAGAGAGTCTCCGGATACTGGAAGTTGATCAAATGGCAGGTCGGCAGGTGCAGAGCAGCCTGTTGCCGGTGACCCCGCTCTATCATGGCGACTACGAAATTGCTCATCGGATTGTCCCGTCGCTGTTTCTGAGCGGAGATTTTGTCGGCTACAACGTCATTTTTGATCGTTATATGGTGCTTTATGTCGCGGATGTGTCGGGGCACGGTGCCTCTTCTGCATTTTTAACTGTCCTGTTGAAATTCATTCTTAATCGTATTTTGCGAAGGCATATCAGTCGCAATGATTATGGGGCCATGACCAGAGCTCCAGAGGGCTTTATTGAGCACATCAATAAACAGATTATGGCACTGGGGCTCGATAAACATTTGACCATGTTCTCTGCATCTATTGATATGGAGCAGAATATTTTGCGGTATTCAGTTGCTGCCCATATGCCGATGCCGGTGCTGGTTACCGATGACCAGGTTTCACTGTTGCCGGGCAAAGGTAAACCGATTGGTATTTTTCCTGAAGGTCATTGGGCAGTAGAGGAAATCAAGTTGCCAGAAAAGTTTGTTCTGACTGTGGTGTCGGATGGTGTACTGGAATTTTTACCGGGAAACTCCTACAGTGAAAAACAGCAGTTTATTGCAGATGCGGTGGCCAAATCAGACGGATCCATAGAGGCGATTTGTGAAGGTTTGTGTATCAACCAGCTGAAAGATGCGCCCGACGATGTCACTGTTTTGACCGTGCGCAGGGGGTATTAGTGCAACCGGGTAAAATTCTGGTTTCTCATGACGATGATGTTTACCTTATCAAGCTGGTTGGTGATGTACGCGTTACTCTGTGCACTTCGCTGAACAATTATATTGAAGCCATTTTTCAGACCGGTAATGTCGCTGAGGTGGTGATCGACATGCTTGATACTATTGCCGTCGATAGCACGACATTGGGTTTGTTGGCCAAGCTCGCTATCTACAGCCATGACCATTTTGGTATCAAACCTACTGTGTTCTGTAATGATGAAAGCCTTTATCAGGTGCTTGCTGTGATGGGGTTGGATGAGATATTCAATATCATCCAGGAATCATCGTCATCTGCGGCGGACTATCAGGAGTTGCCTGATATTAGCCCAGATGTGGAAGTGGAAGAGGTTCGGGATCGTGTGCTTGAAGCACACCGGTTGTTGTCTGTGTTAAATGAGAGAAATCAGCAGGAATTCATCGATTTGATACGCTCTCTCGAGCAGACCCGTTAATTTCCGTAGTTCTGGTTGGCGCGGTGTTTTGCCTGAATGAAATCTGTGTGGGAGACGTACAGTAACTCTGAAATTCGCCGAATCAGCGCTTCTTCGTGTTTGTCCAATTGATTGTCAGCAAAGGCAACTCGCCATAGGTTTTCGACCAGCTCCCTTTTTTCGTGCACGGCAAAATGATCATTGATCAATCGAGTGAACTGAAACAGTGATGTGGCATCGTTAACTTCGCTGTGAGCGAGACGGACTAACGTCTCGATTTCTTCGTGTGACAGGGAAAACTGGTTTTCCAGTAGTTGTCGGATAATCTTTTGTTCGTCTTCGCTCAGAGTCCTGTCAATGACCATGATTTCGACCATTAGCGCGGCTGCCGCAAGCTGCCTCTGATGAACAGGTTCGCCGTCGGGCTCATCAATTCTGGTAGAAAAAAACTGTTTGATCTGGTCTATCATCGAGTTGTTTCTCCCATCAGCCGTTTCTCCAGTTTGTCCTGATCAGCTATGAAATTGCGTATTCCCTCGGCGAGTTTTTCGGTGGCCATTGCATTGTTGTTTAATTGATAACGAAAGCTTGCTTCATTTAACTGATCGCAATCAATTGGTTCCCCAGTGTTGTCCGGATGGAGCTGGCGTGCCAGGTGGCCGCTATCATTGTTTAATGCTTCCAGTAGTTGTGGGCTTATGGTTAAGCGATCACAGCCTGCAAGTGCTTCGATTTGATCCGTATTTCGAAAACTGGCACCCATGACAATAGTGTCGTAACCGTACTGCTTGTAAAAATTGTAGATTGATTTCACTGAGAGAACACCGGGATCCTCTTCAGGCAGATAATCTGTCTTGCCGCTGTGACGTTTATGCCAGTCGAGAATACGACCCACAAAAGGGGAAATCAAAAAGGCGCCTGCATCTGCTGCTGCCGCTGCCTGTTCAAAACTGAACAGGAGCGTCAAATTACATTGGACGCCAGATTTTTCCAGTTGTTCGGCGGCGCGTATACCCTCCCAGGTTGCTGCTATCTTCAGCAGAATCCTGTCGCTAGCAATACCGGCATTCTGGTATTTCTCTACTAGGCTCATACCTCGGGCGATGGTTGCTTCCGTGTCGAACGAGAGGCGGGCATCAATTTCTGTTGAGACCCGACCGGGAATCAGCTGAAGTATTTCCCGGCCAATGCCTACCGCCAGCATGTCCATGCATTCCGGCAACCAGTCCGGATGTGACTGCCTGGCGCGGTTGACTGATTGTTCCAGCAGGGGGCGATAACTTTCCAGTTCGGCAGCTTTCAGGATCAGGGATGGGTTTGTGGTGGCATCAATGGGCTGATAGTGGTTAATGGCGTCGATGTCACCAGTATCCGCAACAACGACAGTCATTTCGCGCAATTGATCCAGTTTGCTGATCATATTAAATAGGCTCGGTTAGTTGTATATGGGTTTGAGTGCTTTGCATTGCCGCCATGGCACCGTAAAGAACCTCTATACCGGCGTCTGGCCGGTGAGCATGTTCACTGATATAACGCCGAAATTTTCTCGCGCCAGGCATACCCTGATAGAGGCCAAGAATATGTCTGGTCATATGACTGAGCCTGGTGCCTTTAGACAGTTCCTCTGTCATGAAAACAGCGAAGTTCTCCAGAATTTGCTCCCTGTCAGGCGATAAACGGTGATCGTGGTAGAGCTCTCGATCGACCTCAGCGAGTAAATAAGGATTTTGGTATGCCTCCCGGCCCATCATGACGCCATCGACGTGATCCAGATGTGCCTTGGTATCATTTAAGGTTGTGACACCACCATTTAGAATGATTTCCAGTTGTGGAAAGTCCTTTTTCAGACGATAAACCTTCTCGTACTCCAGCGGTGGAATATCACGATTCTGCTTCGGACTTAATCCCTTTAACCAAGCTTTGCGCGCATGAACGATAAAGGTCTGACAACCTGCTTCTGCAACAGTGCCGATAAAGTCAGATAAGAAGGCGTAACTGTCCTGTTCATCAATCCCGGTGCGGTGTTTTATCGTGACAGGAACGGTACTCACTTCCTGCATGGCTTGAAAACACTGTGCAACCAGCCCGGGGTCTTTCATTAAAATTGCGCCGAATTTGCCTGATTGTACCCGGTCGCTGGGACAGCCACAGTTCAGGTTGATTTCATCGTAACAGTAACTACTGGCAATATTAACGGCCGTGGCCAGCTCGGTGGGATCACTGCCGCCAAGCTGCAAAGCCACGGGGTGTTCCGCTGAGTGAAACTGTAAATGTCTTGGCCGGTCGCCGTAAATCAATGCTCCGGTGGTGACCATTTCTGTATAGAGGACACTTTGCCTGCTCAGCAACCGGTGAAAATAACGACAGTATTGATCGGTTAAGTCCATCATGGGTGCGATAGAGAACCGACGGTTTACCGGGTTGGTTAAAAGACTGCTGCTGGTTGGCATGGGTACAACTGATTTGTCTGTAAAGTAAGTGTGTTGGCTGGAATTATATCGGCAAAAACCATCGAAATAACCCCGCTGGGTGTTCAGTCACCGGCATGTTAGCATTGCGCAGCCACTGATACTGACCATTTATGAAGAATACTATTTATGACTACGCCTGAGCAAAAAGCAGCATATCATCAGGATACGGCAGAGATTAACACCCATGAGCTCATGGATTGCCTGTTGTTGTTGGCTGGACTGGAAGGTCGCCCGACCTCACTTTCTGCTCTGTCGTCCGGCCTACCGCTGGTAGATGGAAAACTGACGCCGGAGTTGTTTAACCGGGCGGCAAACCGGGCGGGCCTGGCCTCGATTCTGCTTGCTCGACAACTGGATAATATTCCGCAGGAAGTTTTACCCTGTGTGCTGCTACTTAACAGTGGTCAGGCCGTGGTTTTGTCCAGCCTGGATGCTGAGTTGCAGTTGGCTGTATTAACCGATCCTCAAAACAATACCTCCGAGCAAGTGGATTTTGAAACGCTGAAAGGGCTTCACAGTGGCCATGTCTTTTATGTCAGGCCAATGCAGCAATTTGATTCCCGCACACCAAAAATTTATCAGAAAACCGGAGATCATTGGTTCTGGGGCGTCATGCGCAGCTCCTGGAAGATTTATCGCGATGTCCTGTTAGCGTCTTTCCTGATTAATTTCTTTGTTTTGGCCCAACCCCTGTTTGTCATGAATGTCTATGACCGGGTGGTGCCTAACAACGCAGTGGAGACTCTCTGGGCGCTGGCTGTCGGTGTGCTCATTGTCTACACATTTGATCTGGTCTTAAAACTGCTGCGTGCCTATCTGGTAGAGCTGGCCGCAAAACGTTCAGATGTGGTGCTCTCTGCACAACTGCTCGAAAAGGTGCTTAATCTGAAGATGTCTGCCAGGCCCAATTCCACCGGTGCCTTTGCGTCCCGTCTACACGATTTCGATATGCTGCGAAATTTTGTCACCTCTTCCACCATTCTGACCCTGATCGATCTGCCCTTTGTGGTTCTCTTTATAGTGTTCATCTGGTACCTGGGCGGCTGGTTGGTGTTTGTCCCGTTAACGGTGTTCCCAATAGCGCTTTACCTTGGATTTCGGGCCCAGAAAAAGCTTCGTCCCACCATTGAAAATGTCATGCGGGGCAGTGCCAAGAAAAATGCCACATTAATCGAAAGCCTGGTGGGTATCGAAACCATCAAGACGCTGGGTGCTGAAAGTCAGATCCAGCGAGGTTGGGAACAGGCGGTGGGTTATGTCTCGCAATGGAGTCTGCAATCGCGTTTGACCTCCAACAGCGCACTTCAGGCTGTTCAGTTCCTGCAGCAGGTAGCCATGGTTGCCATCGTAGTGTGGGGTGTTTATCTGATAGCCGATCAGAACCTCACGCTCGGTGGTCTGATTGCCTGTGTGATTTTGAATGGACGTGCACTGGCGCCGCTAAGTCAGATTGCTAATTTGCTGGTCAGTTATGACCATGCGGAGGCGACCCTGAAGTCCCTGAATGAGGTAATGGCCCTGCCGGTTGAGCGTGAACCGGATAAACGTTACCTGACACGCCCTGTTTTTCACGGGGATATCCGCATCAAGCAAGTGACGTTTAGTTACCCGGAGCAGCCCAGGCCGGCACTCGAAAATGTCAATATCACCATCAATTCCGGCGAAAAAGTGGCGATTATCGGTCGAATTGGTTCAGGTAAATCGACCCTTGCCAAGCTTCTGATACGTTTGTATGAGCCCACCAGTGGGTCTGTGCTGATGGACGGTTTCGATATCAATCAACTCGATCCGGCAGATTTGCGTCATAACGTGGCCTATGTGGCACAGGATGCAAAACTGTATTTTGGCACGCTGAGAGACAATATAACGTTTGGCCTGAATGGTATTACAGATCAGCAGGTGGTCGATGCCGCAGAGCAGGCTGGTATACTGGAGTTGGTCAACAGCCATCCATTGGGTTTTGAAATGCCGGTGGGCGAGCGGGGAGAAACACTTTCCGGAGGTCAGCGCAGCGCCATTGCGATGGCTCGGGTATTTCTTCGCAAACCCCGTGTGCTGGTGATGGATGAACCGACATCGGCCATGGATCAGGGGACAGAAGAGCGCTTGACCCAGCAGATAAAAACCCGTTTTTCGAACAGTACGTTGCTGATCATTACCCATAAGATGAGTATGTTGACTCTGGTTGACCGCCTGATTGTGGTCGATAGGGGTGTGATCATTAGCGATGGTCCAAAGTCGGAAGTGCTGGCGGCCCTCAAGGAAGGCAAAATCAGAGGGAAAGGCTGATGCCCAAGCAACAACTGGAAAAATTGCGCCGTCAACTGGACAAGACCTCTGCTGTCGACCTGAAGTACATGTCGTACTCCTCAGAGGCGGTACTGAAGCAGTCACCGTTTGTTTCTCAGGTGTTGTTATGGGTGATCGCAGCATTTCTGGTCATTATGATAATTTGGGCCAGTCTGGCCAGAATTGATGAATTTGCCCGTGGGGAGGGCAAAATTGTCCCTTCCAGCAATATCCAGATAGTGCAGAATCTGGAGGGCGGCATACTGGAGGTGCTGTTTGTCACTGAAGGCGAGGTGGTCGACCGCGGCCAACCGCTTTTACAGATTGACGATACCATTTTTGCATCGACTTACCGGGAGCGCTCGCTACAAGTCGAACAGCTGACGGTCAAAGCTGCGCGGTTGCGAGCTGAGGCCAATAGCACCGGATTTGATGAAGAGCTGGAAAAGCTGGGCGATGTTCACAATGAAATATTGGTTGCCAGTGAGCGGGCATTATACGAATCCCGCAAACAGGCTCATCTCTCGCAGCTGGACAGCCTCAATCAGAAGGTTTCACAAAAGAAGCAGGAACTGTCCTCAATGCGGGTCAATCGGCAAAGCCTGTCTGACAGCTACCGTCTGCTTCGCCAAGAGCTCGAGTTTACCCGTCCACTGGTTTCCCAGGGTGCCGTTTCCCAGGTGGAATTACTTCGCTTGGAGCGTCAGGCTAACGATCTTAAAGGTGAGCTGGACAGGGCGACAATATCAATTCCCCAGCTGGAATCTGCTTACCAGGAGGCAATTAAAAATGCCGAAAGCTATTCGCAAACTTTTGCCAGTGAGTCCCGTGCAGAACTGAATGAGGTGATGGCTGAACTGGGCCGTATCGGCCAAAGTAACCAGGCGTTGGAAGATCGGGTGACCCGGACCTTGGTTCGTTCGCCCATGAAAGGCATCGTCAAGCAGATTAAAGTTAAAACGATCGGCGGTGTCATCCAGCCCGGGGAGGATCTGGTTGAGATTGTGCCGTTTGATGATTCATTATTGGTGGATGCCCGTGTCTCGCCTTCCGATATTGCTTTTATTCATCCCGGGCAGCAGGCAACGGTCAAGTTTACGGCTTACGATTTTTCGATTCACGGTGGTTTGCCGGCCAAGGTGATCAGAATCAGCCCGGACACGATTGTGGACGAAGAGGGCGTTAGCTACTACCAGGTAAGGTTGCGAACGGACAGCAGCCATTTGGGCAACGAAGACGATCCATTGCCAATTATTCCGGGGATGATTGTTCAGGTCGATATTCTGACCGGTCAGAAAACCATTCTGGACTATCTACTCAAACCCATCCTGAAAACCAAAGAGTTGGCGTTCAGGGAACGCTAGTTGCCGTAATTGAAATAGATCACTACTTAAGTGGTCATTTTACCAATCCAAACGGTAACTGGTTCACCCAAATTCTGTGTTATAAATCTAACCATATATAATCACTATGATTTTATATTCCGAAGGCAATACAAGAAGGACAGGAAGTAATAATGTTTTTTAACCGATATCTGACATTTTTTTCTATTGCCGGGGCTGCTTGCTTCTCGATGCAATTGAATGCACAAACAATAAATATGCGGGATGCTATTGCTGAAACGTTGCAATCCAATCCGGAGGTTCAAGCGGAACTTCGTGAAGTCGATGCACGGGAAAGACAAATAAGGGAAGCGTTGGGTGGCTATTATCCCTCTGTTGACCTACTGGCCGGGTTTGGTTATCAGGAGAGAGACCCCACATCACGCCAGTTTTCTGATCCTGACCGCACACGCAATGAGCTGGAGAGACACGAGGCTCAGTTAAACGTCAAACAACTGGTGTTTGACGGATTTAGTACTCCAAATGAACACAAAAATCAGATGGCCAGGCACGAAAGTGCTGAGCATCGTGCCTATTCCGTGGGCGAGAATATTGCTCTAGAGGTAGTCAGATCCTATCTGGAAGTCATCAAGCAGCAAGACATCCTTGCGTTGGCCAAGCAAACATTGGCTACACATGAAAATATTTATGACAAGATGAAAAAACGTGCCGATTCCGGCGTGGGCAGTACCGCTGATTTTGATCAGATATCCGGTCGTTTGGCCCTGGCAAAAACGAACGTCATTAATCAGACAGCAAATCTACTGGATGCTAAAACAAATTTTCAGCGAGTAGTTGGACGTTATCCCCAGGAAGGTGAGTTGGTTGCACCCGGCACCTACAGTAAATATTTGCCTGCTACAGTCGATGAAGCCATTGCCAGGGCTATTGAGGCGCATCCGTTGCTGAAATCCGCCGCATCGGATGTCAAAGCTGTGAACTTTCAGTACGAACAGACAAAAAGTACCTTTTACCCACAGTTTCATGTCGAGCTGGAGCGTGACCTGAATAAGAATATCGACGGCGTAGACGAGCAGGTCGATGATCTGACGGTCATGTTGCGTATGCGTTATAACCTTTATCGAGGTCGTTCCGATGAAGCAAAGAAACAGCAATTTGCCCACCTGGTGGAAAAGGCAAAAGAAGTACGTAACAACACCTATCGCCAGGTCGAGCAGGAGACGCACTTGGCGTGGGTTGCCTATGAGGCAGTGCGCGATCAAATCCCGGTACTTGAGGATTATGTTCGGGATTCTGAATCAACAAAAGCAGCGTATATTCAGCAGTTCGATCTTGGTCGCCGCACGCTCCTCGATCTTTTGAATACTGAAAATGAAATGATCACTGCCAAACAGTCTCTGGTCACTGCCAGGCAGGATCTTCTCTACAATGAATATAGGATATTTCGCGCCATTGGAGAACTGCTCTACACCGTTGGTGTAGAACTCTAATAGCAGGACACATGTCAAGTGAGAGATGTGACCAAGTTTAAGCCGGATTGAGCCGGGAGGGTTGAAATCATGAACGAGCAAACTTCACAAGCAAACACCGTCGAGTCCGGTCAAGACCAGCAAATTCTCGGATTTGTTGCATCGACTGAAGGCGCCACAGTGGTAGTTGTTTCTCCAGACGGTGCTCTCCGTGAGCTCAAAATGGGTGATCCCATTCATGAGGGTGATGTCCTCCAGGTAACTGATGGTAGCCATGTCGCGATCAGTTTTGCCGACGGCTCTGTTCGCCAGTTAAATAGTGGCGATTCTTTTGTTGTCGGCCTGGACAGTCATCAACAGCTGGCGGCTATCGAGTCTGCTGAAGAGGAAAATCCCGAATTCCAGGATTTGCTGGCCACACTCGCCGCCGGTGAGGATATAGCGGAAGATCAGGAAGCAACAGCAGCTGGCGCTGAGGACGGTGCTTCTGGAACGGGTGATGAAATCGGTCAGGGCCTGCAGTTCTCCTTGCTCGGCGGAGAAGTGACCCCGACGGCGGGTATTGACCCCGACTATGTACCGCCGCCGTTGCCTGATCCGACTGCTAATGCGGATATCAGTGATAATGGGAATAATAATGGAGAGACCACCAACGACGGAGCGGTGGTCACGAACGACGCCCGTTCGGTGACGGAAGATCAG
>NZ_CAXBHS010000008.1:0-138461 GCF_963975625.1 uncultured Porticoccus sp. | reverse complement strand
CAAACCGTCAGAAACTCTACTTTTGAATTGTCCACTTGACGGGGAAGCTTACGCTATGTCAGCCAGACGGCAGTTGGCCGCCGGCCAGAATACTTCATACAGGCGTTTAACTTGTCACTGGTTGCAGAACCGGTTTGAAGCGCACCCCGATAGTCTTTATGCTCACCGGCACCCCTTTTGCCCATGGTCAAACAGGTCCCTCTCCCATGACTGATCGGTCTCCGTTAACCCCATGACAGATTATTTATTGCTTTGCGCCGTCGCTTTTGGTGCAGCCACCCTACTGCCTTTTTATTCCGAGATTCTGTTGGTCGCCCAGCTACGGGATGGACTCGACCCACTGCTGCTGTGGCTGTTCGCAACCACCGGCAATACCCTGGGTGCAGGAGTTAACTGGTGGATCGGGCTGCGTCTGGGGGACTACTCAGAACGCCGCTGGTTTACCTCCCGCAAGGCGGACATAGAGCGGGCGCAAAACTGGTTCAACCGCTACGGCAAATGGAGTCTGCTGATGACCTGGCTGCCGATAGGTGGCGATGCCCTGACGGTGGTCGGCGGTCTGATGAAAGTCCCCGCCAGCACTTTTTTTATTCTGGTGGCCACGGGAAAAGGCCTGCGATATGCAGTAGTGATAATGGGCTATCTGGCTATTTGACGAAAAATCCGGGCAATAGAAATAGATCGACAGGATGACCGGCGATTTCTATTGGCAAACCACCGCATTACGGCCTTTACGCTTCGCTGCGTACAGTGCCATATCGGCCCGCAACAACAGGTCATCCACAGTTTCACCGGACTTGTGCGCCAGCACACCAAAACTGGCTGTGACGGTTTTAACCTCACCATAATCGCCGCTCGCCACAAGTGCGCGGATCTTTTCGGCGGTCTGTGCAGCCGCATCGACCGAGGTGTGCGGCAGAACAATCAGGAACTCTTCTCCACCCCAGCGACCGGCCGTGTCATTGGCACGAATGCTCTGTCGAAGAATGTCCGAAAATGCCATCAGTGCAGCATCGCCCTTGTGATGACCGAAGGTGTCGTTGATCATCTTGAAGTCATCGATGTCCGCCATGATGACGCAGAATTCCGTGCCATAACGGTTGTGGCGGACAATCTCCTCATCCAGCACCTGATCGAGCTTGGCCCGATTGAACAACCCGGTCAGTTTATCTGTCACCGCCAGTTGCATGAGTTCCCTGTTTCGATCTTCAAGTTCGGCCGTGATGGTTTCGATGAAGTGAATGAGCTGGGTTACCACACGGATGTGCTGATTTTTGTACAAGTCGGGCTTGTCTGCCAGGTCGGCTTCAGGTGCCCAACTGACGACATCACAGTCCATCGGTTGTTTCGGCTCGCCTTCCCGCATACCCACCACCAACATGGTGGAGTTGTAATGGCTGATGTGACTGCCCTTACCCAGGAATTCACCATAAGTATAGAAACCGGCGGTTGGTGCGACTTCTTCAAATGGCAGCGTTTCCATTTCAACGTCATTTTGCATCAGAAAGCGCCTGCAGCAGCAGGTATAGAGAAAAATAGCCTCGGGACAAAATTTGCCCAGCTCATCACGAGCATGTTTGGCGTGGGCAATAATTTCTTTGGGGTCACCATAACCGATACGAAATTTATCACCGGGTTTAACATCAGCAATGAAATGTATCCCGCCGTCCTCGGTTGCCTTCATGGGCGTGCGGCCAAGCAGTTCATTATCGCGCTTCACGAGAAACGGGAATTCCAGGGAGTTAAGGAAAAACTGCTGGTCGTTCTCGATACCCAGATAACCGCTGTACACGTCATAGGCAGGCCGGCCATCAATCTCGGTGGCAATCCTGTCATTCTTTGTGGCAGTAATGGTCATTTCCCTGGTCAGCGGCATCCAGCCCGAATAGGTATATTCCTTGATAACCAGATCGTCGCTGATCA
Organism: uncultured Porticoccus sp.; assembly: GCF_963975625.1. Classification (NCBI taxonomy): domain Bacteria; kingdom Pseudomonadati; phylum Pseudomonadota; class Gammaproteobacteria; order Cellvibrionales; family Porticoccaceae; genus Porticoccus; species uncultured Porticoccus sp. The sequence goes on along the minus strand of NZ_CAXBHS010000008.1, from coordinate 136,538 downwards.
GCGCAACCACCACCGCCCCACAGTCAATGGTCTGACGGTTGGCAATAACAAGGCTGTGTTCCATGACAGCATAATCACCTGCACCGCCTCCGAACAGGGGGAAATTGATACCCTCGGAGGCCAGTCCATCCAGCAAGCTGCTGACATTGATTGACAGGGGCGTCGCCAGGAAAAGCACACCGGCTATCTGCTGCTCCTGCTTGAGCAGCTGGTCTCGCAGACCTTCCCCGAGCGCCAGCTCCTCTCCTGGAAGGCAGGTATCGGCAACCACCCGCAGGGTGGTTTTTGCAAAAACGGAAATGGAGAAGACGGTACTATTGGTCAGTGTCTTGCCGTTGGCAATCTCGCCATCTGTGGTCGCACCGACGACAATCGCCTCGGGCATGACGGTCAGCACAGCGTCAGTTACCTGATTTATCCACTCAAGGTTATCGGAAGAAAAGAAGAGCTGTACCAGAATGGCTGAAGGTATTTCCGGCTGGCCTTCCTGAAGCCTCCCGGCCAGCACCTCCAGCTCAGACTGGAAATCGGGGATCGTTTGTACCACGCCGATATGCTGCTTCATAAATTCATCAAATTATATGCCCAAAAAATGGCGGGGAGAGGTCCCGATTGTTGATCAGCATGTTATCCAGAATGAGCGACACCTGGCAAACAGGAGGCACCTGTCAGTCATCGATTTTCTGTTCATTAAATGCCTGAGCGCGGTAATGAGCGCAACGATGTGCATTGATTGAAGCGGTCTGCGACGCAGACCGCTTGTTGTCAAAGCCGCCGGGTCATGAGCGCAGTGCACCCAGCAACTTATCCACGGTTTCCTTGGCATCACCAAATAACATCCGGGTGTTGTCCTTGTAGAACAGGGGATTCTCCACACCGGAATAGCCGGTTGCCATACCGCGTTTCAGTATCACTACCTGACGGGATTTCCAGACTTCGAGAACAGGCATACCCGCGATGGGGCTACCCGGGTCCTCGGCTGCGGCCGGGTTGACAGTGTCATTGGCACCGATTACCAACACCACGTCTGTTGAAGGAAAGTCTTCGTTGATCTCGTCCATCTCCAGCACGATGTCATAGGGAACGTGAGCCTCCGCCAGCAACACATTCATGTGCCCCGGCAATCGACCTGCCACCGGATGGATACCAAACCGCACCGTAATCCCCTTCTCACGCAACAGCTTGGTAATGTCGCCCACCGCATTCTGCGCCTGGGCCACTGCCATGCCGTAGCCGGGCACGATAATTACCGAGTCCGACGACAAGAGTTCCTCGGCGAGCTCATCGATGGAGGTTTCCTGAACACTTTCATCACCCGTCAACGCACTGCTGCTACTGGTCGTTTGGCCAAAGCCACCGAGAATCACGCTGATAAAGGAGCGATTCATGGCGCGACACATAATGTAACTGAGGATGGCACCGCTGCTGCCCACGAGTGCGCCGGTCACAATCAACAGGTCGTTGCCCAGCATGAAACCGATCGAGGCGGCAGCCCAACCCGAGTAGCTATTGAGCATGGAAACCACCACCGGCATGTCGGCACCACCGATAGCCATAATCAGGTGGACACCCAGCACACTGGCGATGATGGTCATGATGATCAGTGCCAGCAATCCGGCCCAGTGACTGTCGGCACCGACAAACATGATCCCCAGTGCCACAGTAACGGCCAGTGCCACCAGATTCATCAGGTGACGACCCGGCAGGGTCAATGCTTTGCTGGACACACGGCCATCCAGCTTGCCGCAGGCAATCAGCGATCCGGTAAAGGTTACCGCACCGATGAAAATGCCGAGAAAGATTTCGACCAGTTTGATGGTGTGCTCCGCACCGTGGGTCACGATCAATGGTTCGATGTAACCGGAGAAGCCCACCAGCACGGCAGCCAGACCGACAAAGCTGTGCAGCAGGGCTACCAATTGCGGCATCTGGGTCATTTCGACCCGGTTGGCCAGAAAAATACCAATGATGCTGCCGAGCACAATCGCAATCAGAATGGCGACCATATCGCCCGTGCCGACATTGGCTATGGTGACGCCAACGGCAATCAGAATCCCGGCGACACCATAGTAGTTACCGCGGCGAGCGGATTCCTGATGACTCAAACCACCGAGGCTGAGAATGAATAATATACTGGCCACTACGTAGGCCACACTGACGATTCCTGGACTCATGGTGTGCCCTCCTTATCGGCGAAACATTTTCAGCATGCGGTGGGTAACCCGAAAGCCCCCGGCCACATTGATGGTAGCAATCAGCACGGCGATAAAAGCCATGATGCCCACTGCACCGCTTTCAGACTGCGCCAGATGCAGCAACGCCCCGATCACGATAATGCCACTGATCGCATTGGTCACACTCATCAGAGGGGTGTGGAGGGACGCCGTCACATTCCAAATCACCTGCCAGCCGATAAAACAGGCCAGGACAAACACCGTAAAATGGGTAAGGAAACTCGGAGGGGCATAGCTACCAATACCCAGCAGCGCCAGCACCGTCACCAGCAGCAGCAACCCCTTGCCCAGCCACCGGCCAATCACGGAGGGCTCTTTGGCCTTTTTACCCGTGGGCGATGGCTCTTCAGTACTCGGCGGCGGCGCGGTATTCACCGCCACCTCCACTTTCGGTGGTGGCCAGGTAACTTCACCATCGTGAACAACTGTGAGCCCGCGAATGACGGTGTCTTCCATATCGACGCTGGGCTGACCATCCTTCTCAGGTGTCAGATCATTCATCAAATGTGTCAGGTTGCTGGCATAGAGATCACTGGACACCTTTGCCATGCGACTGGGCAGATCGGTATAACCGATAATGGACACGTCGTGATGCACAGCGACCTTGCCCGGCTCGGTGAGTTCACAGTTACCGCCCCGCTCCGAGGCCAGATCGACAATCACGCTACCGGGCTTCATCGCAGCCACCATTTCGGCGGTAATCAGTTTCGGTGCCGGACGGCCGGGAATCAGCGCAGTGGTGATAATGATATCCACCTCTTCTGCCTGCTCGGCAAACAGTGCCATCTCGGCCTTGATGAACTCATCGCTCATCTGTTTGGCATAACCGCCACCACCGCTGCCATCTTCATCGCCAAAATCCAGTTCCAGGAATTCGGCACCCATGCTCTCCACCTGTTCCTTCACTTCGAGACGGGTGTCAAAGGCACGCACGATGGCACCCATGCTGTTGGCGGTACCAACGGCAGCAAGGCCTGCCACCCCGGCACCAATCACCATGATCTTGGCAGGGGGGACCTTCCCGGCCGCCGTCACCTGGCCGGTAAAAAAGCGGCCGAAGTGGTTGGCTGCCTCAATGACGGCGCGATAACCGGCGACATTGGCCATGGCGCTCAACGCATCCATTTTCTGCGCGCGACTGATGCGGGGCAGGCTGTCGATAGCGAATACCGTGGCCCCTTTTGCCGCAAGCTTCTCCAGCAGTTCAGGGGTTTGGGCCGGCCAGATGTAGCTGGCCAGACCAGCGCCCTGCTTCATCATGTCAACCTCATGCCTGTCGAGCATGGCGTTTTCCATAGGGGCACGTACTTTCAAAATAAAATCTGCCTGGCTCCAGAGCGCAGGCGCATCAATAGCAATTGCCGCGCCAGCGTTGGTATAGGCTTCATCGTCATAGTGCGCTGGTTCGCCAGCTCCCGACTGAACCAATACCTCATAGCCGAGCTTGAGCAGCTTTTGAACGGAGGCAGGAGTGGCGGCAACACGCCTTTCGTCGGGATAAATTTCTTTGGGGATACCTATTGTTGTCATTCGCTTTCTCTCCAGGTCTGAACACCATTATCTGGTGCACTGATCGAAACATGGAAACCCTGGCTTCGGGCTCATTCTCATTTCAGCGGATCATGCCAGTTCCACAGCAAACCTGACTGTGATACCGAGTTTAATGATTTAACGACTCGCCCCACAGGACCGGGCAGGGGTACGATCCTACGCGAATTTTAACTTCCATGCCTCTTTTCGTGGCATCAGCATAAACCATTAACAGATAGTATTCTGCAAAGAGACTGATAGGGAATTTTGATTGACACTGCTCCGTCACCCCGATGAGGGCGCGGCTATCAGGGTGCATGAAAAAGGTTTATGGCCACGAAATCAGACGTATATTTTCATCGGCCATATTGCCGGGTTTGGTTCAGGGCTGGCCAAACAGTTTTTTCAACAGCGAGGTGGTTTGCTTGACCGGATTCTCGCGGATCGCCGCTTCTTCCCGCGCCAGATAATAGAAGATGCCGTCCATTCCCCCGTTTATCGTGTAGTCCGTCAAGTCGGCTTTGAGGTCGGGGACAAAGGGCAGGGTCTTGTATTTGCTGACAATCGCATCGTAAGTCTGTAGCGCGCCCACTTCTGCAAGGCTGGCTTCAATCACCGGGCGCATTTCCTCCGCGAGGGGGCCGCGCATTTTGTCACTGAAATAGCGGGTAGCGGCATCTTCCGAGCCACTGTAAATTTTCTTCGCATCGTCGATGGTCATGGCACTGATGGCATTGAGAAACATCGCCTTGGCCCGCGGTGTAGCCGCTTCGGCCGCCCGATTCAGTTTCATTTCAAGCTCCTGCAAACTGGCGCCCATCCCCACCTGCTCAAGAACACCTTTGGCCTGCTGAAGTTGTGGGGGCAATGGAATACGAATCGCGTCATCGAGGTAAAATCCATCCTGAGCCCCAAGCTGTGAAACCACATTACCGGCACCCACCCGTAACGCGTCTTTCAACCCTGCGGCAATTTCATCGCTGGAGAGCCCGGCCAGCCCACTGACCGGCGCAGCGGATTCTGTCGTGTTTCCCGTGTTGCCACCGAGTAATTCCTTACCGGCATCCCACCAGCTGGCGGCACTGACAGACAACGGTGTGACCACCAGTACAACACTCAACAAAACGGTATTTCTGTCCACGACACATCCTCATAAAAGCTACCAGGGGATACCAGATTAGCATGTCGATTCATCTGGTGTTACCGGATTTTTGTATCATCCCCAGGGCCCACAAGGCCCAACCATAGACGAGCGCCGGGCAAGTGACGCAACAACAGGGTTTCCAGTAGCCAGAGCAGCAGAAGCGATATCGCCAGCATGGGCAACAGCACCGCCAGAATGACAGTGATGGCGATAAACACACTTTTTGATGAGACCGCCGGCAGAGCCGCCGGAGCACCGAGCCCGAACGACGGTTTACGTTTCCGCCAGAGCACAACCCCACTGATGCCCAGAAAAACCAGCCCCAGTGCTGTGAGCGCGCCCAATAACTGGTTCAACCAGCCGAACAGCTGCCCTTCATGGGCGGCCACACCAATTCCGATAACCCGGTCGAGCCAGGGGCGCTCAGCAAAGGTCTGCACCTTCACCACATCGCCGGACTGGCCATCGAGCCAGGCATCTGCCCGCAACGGGCGGTTCTGGGACTGGGACTGGACTTTCCATAGGGCAGGATTCTGCTTATCCGTCGACAGCAATACCGGCGGGGCAAATTGCAGGGAGCTGGACGTGGCGAGGAGCGCTTCACTGAGATCTACACGCCCCGAGGGCATTGCACCATCGTGGTGGTGTTCCCGTGCCCGACTGATTGTCCAGTCCTGTTGCACCGGCCTGTCACCCCACTGCCGCAGCTCCTTGAAAGCGGTGCCCCACACCAGAGTCCAGGGTAAAGCAGTCATCAACAGGAATAGTACGAACATCGCCAGCCAGATACCGGTTACCACATGCAGGTCCCGCCAGAACAGGCGACCACCCCGGCCAAGGCGGGGATAAAGCACGCCGGCCAGACCACGGCCGTTGCGCGGCCACCACAGGTATAACCCTGTCAGCACCAGTACAACAGCCCAGCAACCGGCCAGTTCCACCAGGACGGAGCCCACCTTACCCGCCAGCAACTCCCCGTGAAAAGCTCGTACCTGCCGGATGAACTGGTCTTCCGCAACCACGCTATGCAGCACTTTCAGGCTGTAGGGGTGGACATACACAAGCCGCTGCCGGCCTTGATCAAGCACAGTAATGACGACGGCTTGATCATCCGCCTCCGGCAGTTGATAACTGGTAAAACCACTACCCGGAAACGCGGCCAGGGCCGCACCGATCTGGGCATCCGCGCTGCTGCGCTCGCCCGATACCACCAGATTCTGGTAGGGGCGATTGGCCAGCGCATCCAGTTGTGGCTTGAACAGGTAAATGGCCCCGGAGATCGATAGTGTCAGCACAAAGGGAATGCAGAACAGTCCGGCATAAAAATGCCAACGCCACAGGGTGCGATAAATGCTCATAGAGCGGTTGTTATGCGCCATCGTGCCCGCCTTGTTACCAGTCATACGCCTTGTTACCAGTCATAAGAGACATTGAAATACAGAGTTCGTGCAGGCCAGGGGTGGGCTACATAGGCGGTTTCATCGGTGACGTTATCCATGCCCAGGCCGAAGGCCAGGTGTTTATCCCAGCGAAAGCTGGTTTTCAATCCGAGGAACAGGTAGCGATCCTGGCCGCCGAATACCTGATCGGCCTTATCGCTGTTATCCAGTCGCCCGTAGCTGTCACTGGCGTATTGCAGGCTGCCACCGATATCCCAGCGATCGGTCATGTGGTAGGTGGCCAGCAGATTGCCACGCCATTTCGGCATACGCGGGAATACATTGCCGACGATGACGGGATCTGGAGCATTGTCGACGATTTCAGCATCGGTCCAGGCCATGTTGAAGCGCACATCCAGTTTCGGCAGCAGGAAGTCGGCGGCGTTGACAATAAACTCGGCGCCGCGGGTTCTCACCTCGTCCACCGGCACGAAAGTACGGATCGAGGAACCGCCCGGCAGAATCGTCGCCTGGGACTCGATCACGTCTTTGATGTTTTCCAAAAACAGGTTCAACCGCACATAACCCTGATCGATGGCCCGCTCGATCATGAAGTTATGGTGCAGACCCTCTTCCGGCTGTAAACCGGGATTGGCCTCACTGACCGCGTTGAAGGCCTGGAACTGGCTGAACAGTTCCTCAACGATGGGGAAGCGATAGGCCTTGGCGATGGAGTAGCGGAAGGCCCACAGGTCATCCGGGCGGAAACCCAGGGAAAATTTCGGGGAGAATTTCTCCTCGGAACGACTCGGCAGCTTGACCAGATCCAACCAGGGTGTCATGGCATCGTCGTCCGAAAAATAACCATCACTGCTTTTCCAGGATTCATAGCGCCCACCCAGAGAAGTGGACCAGTGCGCATCGATATCCCAGTTCAGCTGCAGGAACGCCGCGGCGATCCTGGTCTCCCCACCGCTACGGCTGGTGGCCCGGGTTCTGTCGCCGGCAACATAATTATCGGCGTTATAGACCGTGGTATTCAGTTCGTAGGTTTCGTAGCGCAGGCCCGTCACCCATTGCATGCCGTCCAGACCAAATTCATGCAAAGTGAATTTGAGATCGGCAGTTTGCCAACCGGTGTCGCCGTAATCCAGCACCTGTCCAGCCAGAGTATGGTCTGGGTGGGCAGGATTGAGGGCAGAGCTGCGGGTTTCATCCGCAATAATGGCAAAGTGGCTGAGATTGGTTTCCACTGACAGACTGTCGGTCAAATCTCCCTTCAGGCGCAACCCCACCGAAAGGCTGCGGCGCTCCTGCTCACTGACATTGAGTCGGCTGCCTGGGACAAAAAACGGCTCACCATTCTGAACTACGTGGCCGCCCCAGATAGTATTACCATCGATATCCCGTAAATAACTATTAGCGGAATCATTATCCGAACGGCGATCCTCGTAGGCCAGATTCAAGAGGGCAAACCAGTCACCAAGGTCATACCCGGCCTTGAACTTGTAGTTGTCAGTGGTGGTTTTAACCATCCCGGTATCACCGAAATACCACTGGTCTGCGCCTCTGTCGTCTTCGCCCCCTATTGCACCACTGACCGCAGTTGGTGCCAGCGAACCGCTGGTACTGCCATAGTAGAAAGACTGGGGCTGGGAATCGTTTTCCAGACGGTTGTAAGAGAGGTAAACACTGAGGTCGCCGATTTTGTCGCCGAAAGAAATAAAACCCTTGCGTCCCCACAGATCATCGTCGAAACCGTATTCATCAAAGGACTGGACAAAGGATGACCAATCCACATGAAACTCCCGTTGCTGGGGAATCGCCGTTTCGATCAACACCACACCACCCATGGCGTTGCCGCTGTGCTCGGCGGAAAACGGGCCATAAACCACTTCCACCTGGGCGATTTCGCTGGCCGACACCAGGGTCCAGCGCGGCGCGCCGTTCCAGCGTGACTCGAGAAAATAGTGCAGCGGCACGCCGTCTGCAAACACCATTGAGCGGCTGGTCTGGAACATGTTGGAACCGCGGATCCCCAGGGTACCGTTGGCATCGCCGATGAAGCGGCGACGAATCACCAGGCTGGGCTCGTATTTCACCAGATCTTCCGTGGTCGCCACGTTGATACTGGCCATATCCTCCCGAGTCAATACACTGGTTGGGTTGGTATAGCCCGCCTCGCGACTGGAAGGTTGTTTACCCCAGATTTTGACTTCTTCCAGGCTTGCCGCGGCGGTTTCCATGGCCACTTCGACGCCACCGTCTTCCGCGTGAGCAGAGATCACTGAAAGACAGAACAGGGATGGAAGGGCCAAGACAGAAGTCCAGCGAATTTCTTTTTTCATTTTCTCCCCAGCCCGAATCTAAATGAAAGTGATTCGAATTCAGGGGCAGCATAATTGGGGCTCACCGGCATCCAGTCAATGCGACAAATTGTCGCAGCCTTGGGCGGACGACCTAGACCATGGCATTCCATTCGCCAACGGACAGGAAACCACTTTACATGCACAAATACACAAGATATGCTCGTAAAAGCTGGTTGGATTGGCACATCTTGTGTTTGATGAGCCTTCCTGAAAAGGGAATCCGGTGAAAATCCGGAACTGACGCGCAGCGGTAATGGGGAACGAACGCGACATCGGCACCGCCGAGGCACTGTTCAATTGAACGGGAAGCCGTCGCCGTAGGCAGCGCAACTTCATGCGCAATGCCCCTGAGTCCGAAGACCTGCCAGCAAACAAGGCTTCAGTCTTCGCGATTCAGGACACCAGCTGCATACGGGGAACCAATGCCCCACCGTGCCGCCATGTTGTATTTTGTCCGTCCGCCGATTGGCGAAGCCTGAAGATTTCGCGCATAAATCGACAGGAATGACATGATGAACAGCCAACCCTTCACCCCTGGCGGGCAGGACACGCCGCCCCCACACGCTACAGACATACCGTTTAAAGTGATCAAGCGCACTGGCCAGGCCGTGCCCTTCGATGCCTCAAAAATCGCCATCGCCATGACCAGGGCCTTCCTTGCCGTAGAGGGCCAGGAAGCATCCGGTTCGGCGCGGGTCAAACAGACTGTCAACACCATTGCCCGGGAAATTATCGAACGCCTGCAAAAGCGACTACCGGCGGGCGGCAGTGTGCATATCGAAGAAATTCAGGATCTGGTGGAGCTGGGTCTGATGCGCAGTGAGTGCCACAAGGTGGCCCGCGCCTATGTGCTGTATCGGGAGCAACACCATCAGAACCGCAGTGCCGCTGGCCTTGCCACGCCCACTCATGCCGAACCCAGCGAACAACTGCCGGTTGTCGACAGCAGCGGCAAGAAGGTGATGCTGAACCTGACAGACATGGACCAGCGGGTACAGCGCGCCTGCCGGGGCATTGAGGATGTGGACGCCGACTATCTGGCTGCCCAGATTCGTCGCACCCTCTACGGGGGAATGAAAGCAGCGGAAGTGACCACTGCCATGGTGATGGCAACACGCCCTCTGATTGAAAAAGACCCGGGCTATTCCCACGCCTGTGCCCATCTGTTGCTGGAGCAGCTCTGGGAAGAAGTCATCCTGGCCCTTGATTGTCACCAGAGCCTGTCCGGCCATTATAGTGAACAGGACTATGCCGCCCTGTTTCAGGCGGGGATTCGCGGGGCCGTCGAGGCGGAACTGCTGGACGAGGCCATGCTCAACTTTGACCTGCAACGCCTCAGTGCCGCCCTGCAGCCGGAGCGCGACCGGCAGTTCACCTATCTGGGATTGCAGACCCTCTACGACCGCTACTTCCTGCACCGGGACAAACAGCGCCTGGAGCTGCCCCAGAGCTTCTACATGCGGGTAGCCATGGGTTTGGCACTGCAGGAGGATGATCCCGACCAGCGCGCCATCGAGTTCTATGAGGTGATGTCATGCTTTGATTACATGCCTTCCACCCCCACCCTGTTCAATGCCGGCACCCGGCACTCGCAGCTCTCTTCCTGCTACCTCACTACAGTTCCAGACGACCTGGACGGCATCTATGAGGGTATCCGGGACAATGCCATGCTCTCCAAATGGGCCGGTGGCCTGGGCAACGACTGGACCCGGGTGCGGGCTCTGGGTGCCCACATTCGCGGGACCAACGGCGAGTCCCAGGGCGTGGTGCCCTTTCTCAAGGTGGTGAACGACACCGCCGTGGCGGTCAATCAGGGCGGCAAGCGCAAAGGCGCCGTGTGCGCCTATCTGGAGAGCTGGCACCTGGACATCGAGGATTTTCTGGAGCTGCGCAAAAACACCGGCGACGAGCGTCGCCGCACCCACGACATGAATACCGCCAACTGGATTCCCGACCTGTTCATGAAGCGGGTGATCGAGGATCAGTCCTGGACACTGTTTTCACCAGAGGATGTGCCCGATTTACACGATCTCTGCGGCAAGACCTTTGAGGCGCGCTATTGCCATTACGAACAACTGGCCCGGGACGGCAAGCTCCCATTGCACAAAACCGTGCCCGCCACACAGCTGTGGCGAAAAATGTTGTCCATGCTGTTTGAAACCGGTCACCCCTGGATTACCTTCAAGGATCCCTGCAATATCCGCTCTCCCCAGCAACACCAGGGCGTGGTGCACTCCTCCAATCTGTGTACGGAAATCACCCTGAATACCAATGAGCGGGAAATCGCCGTTTGCAATCTCGGCTCTATCAATCTGCCCAACCACATTCGCGACGGCCGACTCGATCAGGCACATTTGGAACAGACGGTTTTCACTGCGGTTCGAATGCTCGACAACGTCATCGACATTAACTACTACGCTGTGGAAAAGGCCCGGCAATCGAATCTGAAACATCGCCCGGTGGGTCTCGGCCTGATGGGGTTCCAGGACGCGCTCTACGCCCTGAAGTTGCCCTACGCCAGCGTGGAAGCCGTGTATTTTGCCGACCAGTCCATGGAGCTGATCAGCTACCATGCGATCCGTGCCTCGGCGCTACTGGCGCAACAGCGCGGCCGCTACGAAAGCTATCAAGGATCCCTGTGGGATCAGAATGTACTGCCCATCGACTCCCTGAAATCGCTGGAACAACAGCGCGGCGACGAGTATTGCACCCTCGACAACTCCAGCCAACTGGACTGGCAGCCGGTGCGCGAACTGGTGGCCCGCCACGGTATGCGCAACTCGAATGTCATGGCCATTGCCCCCACTGCCACCATCTCCAATATTGTCGGTGTCACCCAGTCCATTGAGCCCACCTATCAGAACCTGTTCGTGAAATCCAACCTGTCCGGCGAATTCATGGTAATCAATCCCTGGCTGGTGAAAGCACTTAAGGAGCAGGATTTGTGGGACGAGGTGATGGTCAGTGACCTGAAATACTTCGACGGCTCCCTGGTGGATATCGACCGGGTGCCGGAGGAATTGAAAACCCGCTTCGCCACAGCCTTTGAAATCGACCCCCGCTGGCTGGTGGAGGCGGCGGCACGGCGCCAGAAATGGCTGGATCAGGCCCAGAGCCTCAACCTCTACATGGCTGAACCCTCCGGCAAAAAACTCGACAATCTGTACCGGCTGGCCTGGTCCCGGGGGTTGAAAACCACCTATTACCTGCGTTCCCTGGGGGCTACCCACACCGACAAGGCCAGTCGTGTCAGCGCCGATGCAGACAACCGTGTTTCGGTGTCGGCCGCACCCTCCGCCTGCTCCATTCTCGACCCCGACTGCGAGGCCTGCCAATAATGACTATCCGACAAACTGTACTTGAAACCGACACAACCCTGCTTCCCGACTGGGATGACCCGCTGCGCAGCGCCATTCCTCCCGGCACCATCAACCTGCTGGGCGGGGTCGCTGCCGCACAGCCATCAGAGGCAGCAAAAGTCCCGGCGACACTGTCAATGGCAACCGCGGCAGTGTCGGAAATACCGGCAACACGCCTTCTCCCGATCAATCCGTCGGACAAGCGAGTGGTGAACGGCAAAGCGGACATCAACCAGCTGGCCCCCTTCAAATACCCCTGGGCCTGGGAATTTTTTCTCAATGCCAACAAGAATCACTGGACACCTCTGGACGTCAACATGACCCAGGATATCCACGATTACCACCACAAACTGACCACCGAGGAACGTCATCTGTATGAAAACGTGCTGGCTTACCTGACCACATCGGACATCATGGCCATGCGCAATATCGGCCTGGCAGTGATGGAAAAAATGTCCGCGCCGGAGTTGCAGATTTACCAGGCCCGACAGGTCTATGAAGAAGCACTGCACACCTGGACTTACCAGCACTGCATCGAAACCCTGGGGCTGGACCAGAGCGACATCTACAACCGCTACCGGGTGGTCCCGGCGATCCACGGCAAAATCTGTCTGGCCAGTGCGAGACTGGATACCGTGTTGCGTCAGGATCTGGACCTCGGCAACCGCGACGATCTGGAAACCTTCGCCATGTCCTACCTGTTCTTCGCGGGAATCTTCGAAGGCTGCTGGTTCTACAACGGCTTCAACCCGATTTTTGCCCTGCAGCGCCGGGGCCTGATGAAGGGCACCGGGGAACAGTTGCAATACATCCTGCGAGATGAGGCGCTGCACTGTGCCTTTGGTCTGCGAGTGGTGAATCAGTTACTGGAGGAGGAAAATCTAAAACTGGATCCGGCGCAATTACAGGTCATGTGGGAGGAAGCTGAAGCGGTGGAGTCCACCTACGCTCACTACCTGATGCCAGATCCCATCCTTGGCTACAGCGCCGACGAACACATGGACCAGTTCCGCTTCGTCGCCAACCGGCGGGCCCGGGCCCTCAACCACAAAGAGCCCTTCCCCGGTGCCATCAATCGTCTGGAATGGCTGGAGGAACAGGCCAACCTGCGCAAGGAGAAAAACTTTTTCGAAACCCGGGTTACCGAGTACCAGACAGGCGCCTCATTGAGCTGGTAGAGTATTTTGGGAAGGCATCAGCGGCACCGCCGGAGGGCGGTGTCGGACAATTCAACGGGAAAACACCATACCGTGGGGGGTTTCCAGTTTGATCCGCCATTCCCCGCGACTGCGGTAAACCCACCCCTGTATTTCCACTTGCTGGCCTTGCAGGCTGTTCAGTTGTTTTGCCTCAAAGCGATGACGGTGTTCTGGATAAATCATTACCTTGATCACATCATCCAGGACGAGCCGCCAGTGCCTGCCGGTTTGGACGGCAGTGACGGTACCCTGCAACCGTTTAAACCCTCCGTCCTGCACATCCCGGGCAGCGACGGGGGCAATACCGGCCTTGCTCCAGAGTCCCCGCTGCTGTTTGACAGCCAACTGCTCGGCGCTGGCAAAACAGTCTGCCAGGGTCAGGTTGGGCGGCACTGCAACATGGTAGGCCAGCCCCTGTTCGAGCAGGATTTGTTCGAGACTTTCTCCTCGCTCATTGAACAGGTGGGCGAGTATTCGACCATAGCGATCATGGGTTTGCCCGTCCGTCAACAGGTGCAGTTGCGAGGTAGCCTTGATCAGACTGCGCAACCTGTCACGGGCCTCAGCGGCAAACGGCTGATCCGGTTGCCCATCACGGCCCGGTTCTGTGGCATTGATACCGATCAATCGAACTTTGCGACCATCGTCCAGTTTGACAGTATCGCCGTCATAGACATGAGTGACGGCAACCTTCTCCAGCGGGGCGAAAGGCTGGCAGCGTAGATCAGCCCTGGCGGGCCCACCGGCGATAAACAGCCAGACAACGAAAAACGCGCTCTGGCATATTATCCAGAGCGCGCATCGTTTGCCTCGAAAGGCAGACATATTCAGATTATTTTTTGGCGGAACGACCGGCGAAACGTTTGTTGAAACGGTCGATACGACCACCGGTATCAGCAACTTTCTGCTTGCCGGTGTAGAACGGGTGGCAGGCTGAACAGACATCCACGTGGATGCTACCGTTCGTGGTGGAACCTACTTCAAATGCATTACCACAGCTGCAGGTTGCTGACAGTGTGCCGTAATTTGGATGGATTTCAGATCTCATGTCTCATTGCCTCAGTCTCTTGCATATCGCCAACCCGATCTCTGTGCAACCCGAATATTGATTCGCCCCTGACGTCCAAACCGTTCGCCCGAACCCCGATGCACTTCTGGTACACTGGATGCCTCGCCTCGGTTTGCTGCTAACAGGTCGCGTTCAATCCCTCGGGATGCCTTTCAATTGTCGGGCACCATATGCCGCCTTTAAACGGAGCGCGAATACTACCAGAAAACGATGCCCATTCAAGGTTTTAACAAAAAAACACATCAATGACAGAATCCATCATTATCCGTGTTGCTGTCCCCTCCCCCCTGCGGCGGCTGTTCGACTACCTGCCGTCAGAAAACAGTACCCGGACACCCCGGCCCGGCTGTCGTGTCAAAGTGCCTTTTGGCCGCCGTCAGGTCATCGGGGTCGTGATCGAAATTGCGGCATCCAGCGAACATCCCGCCACACGGTTGAAACCCGTTACCGAGCTCCTGGATGAAGAACCGTTACTGTCCGAAACCCTGCTGGAGCTCTGTGTCTGGGCTGCGGGTTACTACCAGCACCCGGCGGGCGAAGCGCTCAGCACAGCGCTACCGGCAACGCTCCGCAAGGGTGATGCAGTACCCCGACAAAGCGAAGTCCGCTGGCAATTGACACTGTCCGGCAAGGGACTGCCAGACACGGCCCTGGCGCGTGCCCCCCGGCAACAACAGGCACTGAATATACTGCAGCAGCAACCCTCCGCCACAAAAGACGATTTTCAGCGACAGGGCATCAGCCTTGCCGCACTTCGACAACTGGAAAACAAGGGCCTGATCGAATCAGTGGAATGCCGGGTGAACACCCCGTTGTTTAATCCGGACAGGTTGCTCTCGGAATCCCCCCTGCCCCTTTATCCCGAACAGCAAGAGGCGATGGACAGCATTGAACTGCACGGCTTTCACGCCTATTTGCTGGACGGTCAAACCGGCAGTGGCAAAACCGAAATTTATTTACAGGCCATCGAAAAAATCATTCGGTACGGACGACAGGCGCTGGTACTGGTCCCGGAAATCAGCCTGACGCCGCAGACGCTGGATCGTTTCAAAACCCGTTTCAACTGCCCGGTGGCGGTGCTTCATTCCGGCCTCACTGACCGGGAACGCGTACTGGCATGGGATGCTGCACGCACCGGTGCCGCCCCGATTGTACTGGGCACACGTTCTGCCATTTTCACACCGCTGGCTTCACCGGGCATTCTGATTGTGGATGAAGAACACGATGGTTCATTCAAGCAGCAGGAGGGGTTTCGCTACTCGGCGCGGGACCTCGCCGTGGTGCGGGCTCGAATGGAATCCATCCCCCTGATTCTGGGCTCGGCCACCCCGTCCCTCGAAACACGGTATAACTGCGAACAACAGCGCTACACCCGACTGGTCCTGTCCTGCCGCCCGGGTATCGCCCGACATCCCCGCTGGCAGCCGGTGGACATCCGAAAGGCAAACCTGTCCGGGGGCTATTCCAGAGAGCTGATCGATGCCATTCAATCCCACCTCGACGATGGCAATCAGGTGCTGGTTTTCCTGAATCGCCGCGGGTTTGCACCGACCCTGACCTGCCACGAATGTGGCTGGATAGCGAACTGCCTGCACTGTGAAGCGCGCCTGACGGTGCATCGTCAGGTGCAAAGACTGGTTTGTCATCACTGCGAATTCAGACAACCGGTACCACCCCGTTGCCCGGTTTGTCACAGCATTCATTTACAGTGCCTCGGTCAGGGCACCGAGCGCAGCGAGGAAACCCTCGAAGCACTGTTCCCGGACTTTCCCGTTATTCGGGTGGACAGAGACAGCACCCGACGCAAGCAGGCTATGCAGAACATGGTCAACCGGGTGCATCAGGGAGAGCCCTGCATTCTGCTCGGCACACAGTTGCTGGCGAAGGGGCACCATTTTCCCAACGTCACACTGGTGGCCATTCTCGATGCAGATGCCGGCCTGTTCAGCCCGGATTTTCGGGCACCGGAGAGGATGGGGCAATTGATTACCCAGGTGGCTGGCCGGGCCGGCCGGGGCGACAAACCCGGTACGGTCATTTTGCAAAGTCATCATTGCGATCACCCGCTGCTCACCACCCTGACCCAACAGGACTACGCCACTTTTTCTGATCTGTTGATGGCCGAACGGAAACTGGCCAACCTGCCACCGTTCAGCTATCTGGTGCTGCTGCGCGCCGAAGCTGAAAATGGTCAGCTGGCAGTAAATTTTCTCAGTTTTGCCCGCCAACAGGCAGAAATGTTACTGCCGCCGACAGGTAACATCAGTTATCTCGGCCCCCTACCTGCCCCCATGGAGCGGAGAGGTGGGCGTTTTCGCCATCAATTGACAATCTGTGCTGCAGAACGACCCGCACTTCAACACCTGCTGGCAACCCTCTGCCCGATTCTGGAGCAGTCGCCACTGGCGGGGAAAACCCGCTGGTCCGTGGACATTGATCCACAGGATATGAGCTAGCGCGATTGGAGTCTGGAAGGCTCGGCAGGTTACCCCTACAATGGCGCCCTTCACCGGAGTATAGATAAACAAATGACCAGGGATTACGCGAGAAAAACAAGCCGTCGCAGTAGCAGCAATGTTCGCAGAAAAACGCCATCCCGGCAGTCTCTTCCGGGATGGCTTTGGCTGTTGGCCGGCATCTTGGTGGGTATTGTGGCAACCTTCCTTCTGCAGGGACCGGAGCCAGCCCCGGCACCCACTGCTCAGCCCACTGTCAAGCCGGTGGAGGAAGATTCCGGCATTAAACCGCGTTTTGATTTCTACACCCTGCTGCGGGAAACCGAAGTTATCGTCCCGGATTCCTCAGTACCCCAGGCAGAAGACGAGCCGCCAAACCAGTCCGCCAGTACACCGGCAACACCCACAGCAAAAGAGGTGTTTCTACTACAGGTGGGGTCGTTCAAGAGCAATCGGGATGCCGACAGCCTGAGGGCCAGACTGTTGTTGCTGAATCTTAGCGCCAGTATCGAGATGGTCACGCCCCGCCCGGGAGAAACCTGGCACCGGGTTCTGGTCGGGCCGTTTACCAACCGTGCAGAATTGGCCAGTGCCAGAGACAGCCTGTCGGGAAACGGGATTGATTCACTGCTGTTAAAGCGCAAACAATAGTCTTTAACCAAACCCATCGGGTGCCTGGAACCAGAGTAACAAACTACAGTCGCGACTTAATCCCCTTGTGGTGCCGCTCCAGATTTTCAACGCGTTTCTCGGCACTTTTTCGCAACATGACATAGGTGGCACCGGTGCCCCCGTGCTGTGGCTGGGCACTGTGAAAAGCCAACACTTCATCCATCTGCTGCAGCCAGTGGTTGGTGCAGCTTTTAAGCAGTGCGGGTTTTTCCCGGTTCTCCCCTCTCCCGTGCGTGATCAATGCACAGCGTATGTCGTGCTTCAGACAATCCTGAATAAAGAGGTAGACCTGCTGTCGCGCCTGTTCAACCGTCAGGCGGTGCAGGTCGAGCCGCGAATCGACAAGATAGTTGCCCATCCGCAGGTTTTTGAAGACGCCGTGCTGAACGCCACTGCGCTTGAACGACAGCACATCCCTCGGTTTTACCGGCGGAATATACGCTTCTGACGACAGGCCATCGACATCGCTGGCGATCATCGCCTCGGCAGCCCGCCGGCGGGATTTCAGGCCGGGAGTCATCACAACGGGTTGCTTCAGACGAACGCGCTCCGCCGGTTTTTTAAGCGGTTCAACATCCTTCATCTGCTGGCGAAAAATACCGTTATCGTCGTCAGTCACACTGCATTCCTTTCCTGCCACGTAGAAGGTGCATTATAGCGCCGGTAAAGACCCGGTTACCTCAGCATCACCGACAGACGAAATCATTAGACTCTCCCGGGCCAGTTGATAGGGACTGGCATGCCAATACTGGCATTACCCGCATCTGGTGGACCCGAACTCCACCTTCAATACCGACTGGCGGGAGAATCACAACGAATTGAAGCTATTCGGGATCTTTCACTGAGAGATGGGAAGTGTCCACTTCCCGTTCGATGGCTGGGGACTTCTCATCCTCTTTCAGCACATCGGCACCGGGTTCATCCACTGTTATATAGGACGTATCCACCTCTCTGGGCGTAAAGTTACGGCGATATTCAGGAGGCAGTACATCTGCGCCCACGGGGGCTACATCAATGGTCTCTGCTACCGTCGAATGTTCCGGACCGGATGCAGCCGGTGGTACTGTTTGATCTGGGCGGCTGGTATCGCTTCCTGTCTCGCTGGCAGGCTCAACGGGGCGAAGCTCCACCAGCGCACCGGCATCGTTCAGGGCAACCCTGTAACGCGCTGCTGCCTCTTCATCGAGATCACGTTTGATGACCACCGGTCTGCCGGAAAACATCTGTTCAACCTTGGCAGCCGGTGCACCGAATAATTCGGCCAGGCGTCGCTTCACATCCATCAGGGACTGTCCGGGAACTACATCGCCACGAAAAATCACTTCAAAACGTCTATCGCTCATCATCCCTTCCCCTTATCCGTTACGGACAGCACTCAATCCTGATGTTCCGTCAAACGACGCCTATTCATTGAACGGCGATAGCAACCCAGGTAATCAATACCAGCAGCATCGTCAATAGAACCGCTGCAGAACCGAGATCCTTGGCCCTGCCAGATAAATCATGGCGCTCTTCGCCGATACGGTCAATGGCCGCTTCCACAGCGGAATTGAGCAGTTCCACGATCAGCAACAACAAAACGGAACCCAGCAAAAGAACCAGCTCGACCGGGTTTTCAGCCACAAAGAATGCCAGAGGAAAGAGCAGGCAGGTAACCGCCACTTCAATCCTGAAGGCTTCCTCGTATTTAAAACAGGCCTGCAAACCACGCCAGGAGTTAACGGCGGCATAGAAAGCACGACGTTTTATCAAGCCATAAATGCGTTCCATCAGCCACAACCCAGGTTGATACGTTGGTCCATAGTACGGGAGGGCTCGGCCTCGCCGGGAACCCCCACCACTCTGGCTGGGACACCCACCACTGTGGTATGCGGCAATACTGAATCGAGAACCAGGCTTCCGGCACCGATTTTGGCGCCTTCACCCACCTCGATATTGCCAAGTACTTTGGCCCCTGCAGCAATCAGCACACCGCAACGTATTTTTGGATGGCGATCACCTGCCTGAGCGCCGGTGCCGCCCAGAGTCACCGAATGTAACAGGGAAACATTTTCACCGATCACCGCCGTTTCACCGATCACCAGACCCGTGGCATGATCGAGCATGATGCCGCCCGCAATATCAGCTGCAGGGTGAATATCCACCGCAAATATCTCTGAGGCCCGGCTTTGCAGAAACAGAGCCAGAGAACGCCGCTCGTGCCGCCAGAGCCAGTTCGCCACACGGTACACCTGCAAAGCATGAAATCCCTTGAAGTAAAGCAGGGGCAAACAGTACTGGCCGCACGCCGGATCACGCTCCATATGGGCTGTCAGGTCGCGTCTCATCCGCTCGCAAATTGAACGGTCACTCTGCATTGCGTCCAGCAGCACCTGATAAATGGCCAGCGGGGATAAAATACTGTTACCGAGTTGTTCGGCCAGGTTGTAGGCGAGCGCGTCCTCTAGCGATTTATGACTCAGGACGGCGGCATGGAAAAAGCTCGCCAGAACCGGCTCCAGTCTGGCCCGCTCAACAACTTCGTGGCGAATTGATTGCCAGAGCGCGTCGTCGGCTGGGGTTGTTTGTGGCTGATCGACCATCAGTGTCTCTTTCATTGCGGTAAAGTTATTGCGGCAAAGTCATTGCGGGAAAAATGAACCTTGCCATAATTGTCTCGAGATTCGACAGAACAGCATCACGCAATTCCAACTGATCATTATCCAGAATTTCGCGCAGAAATACTCTATCCAGTTTCTCCTCATACAGCCGTGCTATCGGCAGATAACTCAGGTGCCAGGGTTCGGGGGCCACGCCACCACGATCAAAGGCATAGGGCCTGATAAAACCAAAACCGGCGGCATGTTCCTGCAACCATTCGGACAATCTGCAAAATGGCCCTGACCCGGCATACTCCTCCGGAACAAGCTGCAATCTGTAATCGCCAGACACAGCCGCTGCGTCCCAGATATCCATATCGGTTCCCCAGTGATGCCGTGAACACCCCGGCAGTGCGGACCAGCGCAAGATCGCCATTACCTTGTCGCGGTCACTAAGCGATTCGAGATCAATCGGAGAGCCAGTATCATCCAGCACCGGGCGCAAACCCCGGGCCTTGCTGTTCCAGATGGCCAGTTGCCGGGCGAAAGAGCGATGGCCACTGGCCACGGTAATCCGGAGGCCCTCACCCGCAGCCGCATCACACATCGCCTGAAACGGCTTAATGACGTCACCGTGCAACAACACACGGCTATCCAGTTTGCACAGGAGCTGCTCATCACAGCCCATTAGCATTCGATTGTTAATACTTGCCATGCAGGTTTTACCGGGAATACAGCCTGTCGGAAAAATAACACCTTAATATGCCGAATAGTATTTTGCTATGCTTCGCCCAAAACACACCAGGAGTGATCACCCATGCAGGAAGAAATTCAGCAAGTCGAGGCAATTTACAACAGCATCGTGCAATTTTTTGTCAACTATAGCTTCCAGTTGGTTGGCGCACTGATCGTTTTTCTGATCGGCATGTTCGTGGCATCCAAAGTATCGGCCGCAACGCTCAAACTGTGTGAGAAAAAATCCCTCGATATCACCCTGAGCCGCTTTATCGCCAGCTTTGTCAAAATTGTCATCCTGGCGGGCGTGGCCATTATTGCCCTGGGCAAAATCGGGATCAGTGTGACACCGTTTGTGGCCGCCATCGGTGCCATTTCGCTGGGGGCCGGTCTTGCTGTTCAGGGGCTATTATCAAACTACGGCGCGGGCCTGAATATTATCATTACCCGTCCTTTCGTTGTGGGCGATACCATCACTGTGAAAGGAGAAACCGGACTGGTCGACGAAGTACATCTCGCTTATACCGTCCTGAAAGATGAGGATGATGTGCGCATCACCATTCCCAACCGGCATATCGTCGGCGAGATTCTGCACAACTCTGCTGCCAACAAACTGGCAGAAACCACGGTGGGCGTCAGTTATGGATCTGACCCGGAAACCGTGGTCAAAGTGCTGCAGTCAGTATTGGCAGAACAGGGTGCCTCGGAGACCCGGGAACCTTTGATCGGTATCGACAATTTTGGTGATAGCGGGATTAACTTCATGGTGCGTTTCTGGGTGCCGACAGAACATTTTCACGAAACGCGGTTCCGGGTGAACGGGGCGATTTTTCAGGCACTCACTGACGCCAACATCAGCATACCCTTCCCACAAAGAGAGGTTCGCCTGTTGGATAATGCGGGGGAAGTGGCCGCCTATTAATTCGGTGACTGGCTCTGGGATAGTTGCTCAGATTCTACCTCCCGCTCAACGGGCGGCTCACCCCAGGTCACCAGATGAGGATCAAAACCGGCTGCCAGGGTCGGTTTGACCACTTCAAAATAGGGCGACAGATCAAAATCCCTGGGCACGAAAAGACTGTGGTGCCGGATATGAAGAATTTCCTGATGGATTTCCTGCATATCGGGATCCAGGGCCTTTTCCAGCGTTACTGTAGGCAAGATCGGATAGCGTATTGACTGGAATGCCTGGGCAATCAAAGACGAGCAGATAGCCCGGGTGGGATCACCACTGCCCAGCGACAGCATCCGCCGCCGCCATCGATTCGGCACGGGAGGTGTCGCTATCAGATACCTCATCAGGTCCAGAATATTTTTCAGATCGTAATGATAGCCAAGTCTGTCAGTCGCATAGCCGATCAGCTCGGTTATCTCGCTTTCGTCCAGTTTCACCGGCCGACAGATACGCGCCTGGAGGCCAAAGAAATGGCTCAACGGAACCAGCCTTACCCCCTCGCGAACATCCACTTCCACCAGCATTCCCGTCTGCCCCTGCCAGGAACCAATGTAGAGTGCAGAATGAGACCAGGTGGACTGGGTGAGATACTTGATGGCGATACTGAAACGGCTCAGCCCCTCCACGAGCAACACATCACCAGGACGAAGTGTCGCCGCCAGCAGATCCGTACGCGTAGGCATCGTGCTGCGATATCTGGGCTCGGCAAGCTTGCTTGCTAACCATTCACCTATTCGCTGGAGTATCACGTTTGCTTGATCCGACGTAACCGGGGGAATTATTGGCTCAAGTCGAGCGAACCCGATTCGATCACAGTGACAGGCATGCGCCACCAACCCATGCTTAACCGGGTTTCCAGTTCAAAATCCACCGATTGCTTACTCTTTTCCATAAAGGCACCAATGATTTTCAGACCACTGATCAGATTGGTGGAGGCTGGGACTTTGATAGCGACCTGACTATGGGCGGGTATCGGCTGAAGTCCCCCGGCCACTCCGCTGATCAGCTTATGTCCCTCCAGATTGAGGCTATAGGATAGTCCGGAAATATTCAGCGGTGTGCTGCTGTGGTTGAGTATTCGCAAACTGATCATAAAACGTTGTTCAAGCCCTTCTCGTCCGGCAGGTTCCACATTGCTCAGCTGGACTTCTGGCGGCGGCTGCCCCGACGACAGTAGAGCACATCCGGACAGCACATTCAGTGCCATCAGCGTTATTACCAGCGGTTTCATTACTGCCATGGCAGAACCTCGTTTTGGCGAACTCAGAGTGGAACCTGCCCACATAGTACATCGGTTTGCTACCGGGTGACTGCAGTCACGACCCGAAAGTCGTCAATCTTCTGGAGAGCCGACCGGCCATCTTTGCTATAGTCACCCACTGCTTTTTAACGTGGCAACCATTGACAGTTTATGACAGGCGATCCAACAGGCCGCCCGAAGTATTCATCAATCCGGCAGTTGAATTTTTCGAAACCAGTCGCATCTTACAGGAGTGCCAGTTGCTGACATCATATTGGCAGACTTCATCACTAGGAGAGATCACTTGTTAAGAATCGGGCTTTTTCTGGGCACCAACATTGCCATTCTGGTGCTGTTCAGCATCATTTTCAAAGTACTTGGGCTGGAGCAATACCTCGCTGCCCAAGGGGTTCAGGGGAACCTCACCGGGCTGCTGATCATGTGCGGGATATTCGGTTTTGCCGGCTCATTCATTTCGCTGCTTATCTCAAAGTGGATGGCAAAGCGGTCCACCGGCGTGCAACTGATCGACCAGCCGCGCACCCCCGAGGAGCGCTGGCTGAAAGAAACGGTTGCTGATCTGGCAAAAAAAGCGGGTATCGGCATGCCGGAAGTCGGCATTTTTCCCGCACAGCAATCAAATGCCTTCGCCACAGGCTGGAACAGGAACGATGCCCTGGTCGCAGTCAGCGCCGGGCTGATGCAGCGTTTTGATCGCGAGGAAGTCCGCGCCGTGCTGGCCCATGAAATTGGCCATGTGGCCAATGGTGACATGGTAACGTTATCGTTGATACAGGGGGTTCTGAATACTTTTGTGATGTTTTTTGCCCGGATTCTCGGCTCGATTATCGACAGGGCCGTATTCAAAAACAACAGTGGTCACGGCATAGGTTACTTCATGATCGTCATGGTATTACAGGTGGTACTGGGCATTTTTGCCTCAATGATTGTGATGTGGTTTTCCCGCTGGCGGGAATTCCGCGCCGACGCCAGCGGTGCACATCTGGCCAGCCGCGGTGCAATGATTTCGGCCCTGCAGCGACTTCAGGAAGAAACCCAGGCTCATGTGCCCAACCAGATGCCGGACACCCTCACAGCTTTCGGTATTTCCAGTGGCTGGAAAGAACATGCATCGCGCCTGTTCATGACACACCCTCCCCTCAGCGAGCGCATTGAAACGCTGCGCCGAGGTGGCTAATGTCGGAAAAACCGCTCTGCCATGTGGCAGAGCTGCCGAATCCCGGCAGCAGAGAACTGAATATCGCCGGTGAAAACTGTTTTTTGGTTAGGCGGGGACAAGCGGTGTTTGTTTATCAAAACCACTGTCCCCATACGGGGGCACCCTTGAACTTGATGCCGGATCGTTTTCTGGACTATGACCGGAAGTACATTCAGTGCAGTACGCACGGCGCTCTATTTGAGATGGACAGTGGTCGATGCGTGGCCGGGCCCTGTACTGGCCAATACCTGGACATGGTGCCCTGCCACATTGAGAACGGGGCACTGTACCTCAGGGAAGACAGAGCGACGGGAGACGCCGACTAACCGGCACTGTTGAATTTCTGCATTTTGGCCCCACCTAGTCCCCTGTATAAAATTATTTTAGATGGATGGATAGCCCACAGGAGAATCTTTTGGAACAATATCGCGGTACCACCATTCTCTCCGTACGTCGCAATGGCACCGTTGTCATCGGCGGAGACGGCCAGGTCACCCTTGGCAATACGGTTATGAAAGGCAACGCGCGCAAAGTACGCCGCCTTTACAAAGACCAGATTATTGCCGGGTTTGCCGGCGGCACAGCCGATGCCTTCACGCTTTTTGAACGATTCGAGGCCAAACTGGAACAACACAGTGGCAACCTGACCCGCGCCGCTGTGGAGTTGGCCAAAGACTGGCGCTCGGACCGCATCCTCCGGAAACTGGAAGCATTGCTGGCGGTAGCCGACAAGGAAGCCTCGCTGATCATTACCGGCAACGGCGATGTGATACAACCCGAAGAAGATCTGATTGCCATCGGCTCAGGTGGCCCTTTCGCCCAATCTGCGGCGCGTGCCCTGCTCGACAACACCGAGCTGGGCGCCAGAGATATCGTCGAGAAGGGGCTCGCCATCGCAGGCGATATCTGTATCTATACCAATCACAACCGCACGATTGAACAACTCGATTACTGATCAACCGGGTGTTGGCAGAGCGAAGCCCTGTTACCGCTGTCACACTGCCCGGTTGGGCTCCATTATTTGCCGCTACAGCCCGAGGGCTTGACGGCGACCGGAAACAAGAGACCAAGACATGTCCAATATGACCCCCCGTGAAATCGTCCATGAACTCGACAGCCATATCATTGGGCAGGATGCAGCCAAGCGCGCTGTAGCCATTGCCCTGCGCAACCGCTGGCGTCGCATGCAACTCAGAGAGGAGTTGCGCAATGAAGTAACACCAAAGAATATTCTGATGATCGGCCCCACCGGGGTCGGTAAAACTGAAATTGCCCGACGACTGGCCCGACTGGCGGACGCGCCCTTCGTCAAGGTGGAAGCCACCAAGTTCACCGAAGTGGGCTATGTGGGCAAGGATGTGGAGTCGATTATTCGCGATCTGGTGGAGACATCGGTGAAACAACTCCGCGAACAGGAAATGCAGAAAGTCCAGCACCGCGCCATGGACGCCGCCGAAGAGCGCATCCTGGATGTTCTGTTACCCCCTGCCCGGGACAAGGAACAAACGGAAACGGACTCCGGGACCAGGCAGGTTTTCCGTAAAAAGCTCCGCCAGGGTGAGCTGGATGACCGGGAAATCGAAATCGAAGTCAATGCGTCGCCGGTGGGCGTGGAAATCATGGCCCCGCCCGGCATGGAAGAAATGACCAACCAGCTGCAAAGCATGTTTTCCAATCTGGGGAAAAACAAAACCAGTCGGCAAAAAATGACCGTGGCACAAGCCATGAAAAAACTCACGGAGGACGAAGCAACAAAACTGGTCAATGATGACGAGCTGAAAGTTCGCGCAGTAACGGTTGCGGAACAGAACGGCATTGTTTTCATCGATGAAATTGACAAAGTGGCCAAGCGCGGAGAAACCTCGGGTACTGACATTTCCCGGGAGGGTGTGCAACGGGATTTACTGCCATTAATTGAGGGCTGCACCGTCTCCACCAAATACGGCATGATCAAAACCGACCATATCCTGTTTATCGCGTCCGGCGCCTTCCACTTCTCCAAACCCTCGGATCTGATTCCGGAGCTGCAGGGCAGATTGCCCATCAGGGTAGAGCTTGAATCCCTCACCAGTGGTGACTTCGAACGGATTCTAACTGAACCCAGCGCATCTCTGACCGAGCAATACCGGGAGCTGCTGGCGACCGAACAGCTCCGCATCCGCTTTACCGCCGATGGTGTAAAGCGTATTGCGGAAATTGCCTTTGATGTCAACGAGCGTACGGAGAATATCGGTGCCCGACGCCTGCATACCCTCATGGAACGTCTACTGGAGGAAATGTCGTTCGAAGCCTCTGACCTCGGCGAAAAAAGCGAGCCCATCGATATTGACAGTGCCTATGTCGATAAATACCTGAATGAAATTTCCCGGGATGAAGATTTGTCCCGATTCATTCTCTAGATGCCGGATAACAGGGGCCGGATAAAACCGGCAGTGTGACCGCGATGACACCAGAAAAAATCAAACTGAATCTTGAGGAAGGCAGTCTGCTGCTGGAATATGCCGATGGCAGTCGGTTTACACTGACCGGAGAGTATTTGCGGGTCCACTCCCCCAGCGCGGAAGTTCGCGGACACGGCAAGGGACAGGGAATACTGCAGTCGGGAAAACATGGTGTCCGGATCACCCATGTGGCCCCTTCTGGAAATTATGCCCTGCATGTGACCTTCAGTGATGGTCACGACAGCGGCATCTTCACCTGGGACTATCTGCGCGACCTTGCCATCAACTACGAACGTTACTGGCAGGATTATCTCTCAGCGCTAGAGGCAGCCGGAGAGTTTCGCGAACCGGACCGCCAGATCGTCAGGTTGATCAGCCCTACCCAGCATTAGGTAGCCCCCCGACCACACCTATACTGGCTTTACAAGCCACTGTTCAGGGGGGTTTATCCGTTTGCTCCGTCGATACGGGACGGCCATTCTGGAAGCGTGCCCCGCATGCACTGCATTGGTATTCCGGCAACTGACAGGGCAGCCCCGGCACTTCGGCTAACCCCTGCCGACGACAAATACTGCAGGTCAACGCCAGCTGCCGATCAATTAACAGAATAAATAATCTCCAGACAACGTAACCGGCCACCAGTGCAATCACGGCACCCACTGCGGAAGCAAGGTACAGGGCGAGAGCAATGCCCAGTGACAATGCCAGCAGCAATGCCAACCCCAGGTATTTAAGCCTGCGGCGCTCCATGGTGGTCAGCTCGCCCGGTAATTGCTTCATAAATACGATGCTACCTGTTCTGATGAAGCAAACACCAAACCGTTTGCTCCCGCCCCAGAGGTTTCGGTGTGCCCGACGAGTTGCCCAACCCCGCAATCCACACTAACCTGTTGCCTTATTGGACAGCTGACCAGGCTACCCTCCTTGTTCGGATATTCCTATGCTCCCACCTATTTCATCAACAACCTGTCGAGCAATGACAGTATGGTTGAAAATCTGCCTCGTCACTGCCCTGTTGCCCTGTTCGGGGATAGCGTTTGCCGAGGTTGGCCGAATCGATGTCGGCGACTTCTCCTCTGGCCAGCTCGATCAGTGGAAACCCAAAATATTTGCCGGAAAAACCGATTATGCGTTGGTTGCTGACGACGGTCGACAGGTACTGCTGGCTGACAGTCGCAGCAGTGCCTCGGGCCTTTACCGTGAAATGACCATTGACCTGAAACAGACGCCACTGCTGAACTGGTCCTGGAAGGTCAACAACCTGCTCACTGGGAACAACGAGCGCAACAAGTCCGGCGATGATTACCCGGCGCGACTCTATGTGGTGTTTTCCGGCGGACTGAGGTTCTGGCGCACCCGCGCAATCAATTATGTCTGGTCCAGCAACCAGCCCGCAGGTAGTGAGTGGCCCAATGCCTTTACCTCAAATGCCCGGATGATCGCCGTCCGGGGTGGTGGCGAATTGCGGGATCAATGGGTACAGGAACAAAGGGATGTGCTGGCCGACTATCGACGTCTGTTCGGTGAAGAACCCGGGGAAATCGCGGCGATCGCCCTGATGACCGATACCGACAACACCGGACTCAGTGTCCGGGCATGGTATGGCGACATCTGGTTTTCAGCCGTACCGGAAACCGGCGACTAAAAGTTGACAGCGTTTGCCAGGTCCTCCCGGAAATCCGGATGTGCAATGGCAATCAACCGTTCTGCTCGCTCGCGCAGGCTGCGACCATGCAGATGTGCAACACCATACTCGGTCACAATGAAATCCACCTGGGCGCGCGACGTCACCACACCGGCACCGCCGGAGAGATGACTGACAATACGCGATTGACTGCCGGAGAGTGCTGTGGATGGCATCGCAATGATAGAGCGCCCACCCTCTGAAAGCTGGGAACCGGTAACAAAATCCACCTGCCCACCAAAACCCGAATAAACCTTCCCGCCAATGGAATCTGCACATACCTGACCGGACAGGTCGATCTGAATCGCACTGTTTATCGAAACCACCTGAGCATTCTTTCGAATGACTGCCGGGTTGTTAACATATTCCACATCGAGAAAAAGCACCTCGGTGTTATCAGCAACAAAATCGTAGAGGGCATCAGAACCCAGTACAAAGCTGGTGACAATTTTACCCGGCTGAATCACCTTATTGCTGTTGTCGATGACACCGGATGCCACCAGCGGTAGTACACCACTGGAAAACATCTCGGTATGGATACCCAGATGCCGATGGTTGCCGAGATGTGCCAGTACCGCATCCGGAATTGCACCAATGCCCATTTGCAGGCAGTCGCCATCGCGAATCAACTCTGCCACGTGGCCACCAATCTGCAGGTGTTCGTCCTTCGGCACAGACGGGGAAGAAGCGGGGATCTCGCTGTCGATTTCCACAACAAAGTCAATGGACTTCAGTGAAATGGCTGCATCACCGTGAGTGCGGGGCATCTGCGGGTTAATCTGGGCAATCACGGTTTTTGCCACGTTACAGGCCGCCAGAGTGGCCTCTACGGAGACACCGAGCGAACAATTGCCGTGACGGTCCGGGGGCGACACCTGAATCAGAGCGACATCAATGGGCTGACGACCACTGCGCAACAGTTTGGGAATTTCAGAAAGGAAGATGGGCACATAATCCGCCTTGCCGGCATTTACCAGTTCCCGGGTACTGTGGCTGACGAAATAACAGCGATTGCGCAAATGCCCTTCGAGTTGGGGCTGGCAGACCGCTTCTGCATGTTCCAGGTGAAGCTGAAGCAGTGTGACGTCTTCAAGGCTCAAAACATGTACGGCCAGCGCTTCCAGGAGCCTGTAGGGCGTTGCCGCCATGGAGTGACACCAGACCCTGTCGCCGGATTTTATCGGTGCCAATGCCTCTTCAACTGTTTTGCAAATAACGGCCATTGTTATAATTCCTCCAAGGTATACTGCTGATCAGGGTACATGATCGCCATCTTACTGGAGACAGTTGATTGATTGATGACAGACTGACGATTTTTTATTCTGATACACCGTACCGTGCTTTGCTCACACCACCCAAATTAAATCCCCAGAATCGGGGCGATAACACGCCCCAAAACGGCAGACTCAGTGAACCCAGATAGTTATGGAAACCAAAACCTGGTACCTACGCACCTACGAAAACACATTATCTGAACTGGACTCCGCTCCCCAGGGCCTAAGCACCAGTGAAGCCGAAATCAGGGCAGCCCGCTTTGGCCCCAACAGTCTGCCGAAAGTCGAACGACGCGGGCCGATCATTCGATTTCTTGTGCATTTTCACAATGTATTGATTTATGTGCTGCTCGTCTCAGCAGTGATTACGTTATTACTGGGTCACCTGATCGACACGACTGTCATCCTGGCGGTCGTAATCGTCAATGCCCTGATTGGTTTTATTCAGGAGGGAAAGGCCGAGAAGGCCATGGATGCCATCAATCGGATGTTGTCCCCGAATGCCTCGGTGTTGCGGGATGGCGGGCGACACACTATTCCTGCGGAGCAGCTGGTGCCTGGAGATATCGTATTACTGGAGCCCGGCGACAAGGTGCCAGCGGACTTACGACTTATCAAGGCCCATGGTTTGCATATCCAGGAGGCCATTCTTACCGGCGAATCACTACCTGTGGAGAAACAGACTGCCGCCATCCAGCAGGAGGTGCCGCTGGGTGACCGCAGTTGTATGGCATTCGGTGGAACGTTGGTTACCAGTGGCCAGGGCACAGGGGTGGTTACAGCCATCGCCGGCGCTACTGAGATAGGTCTTATCAGCGGCATGCTCTCTACGGTAGAAACACTGACAACTCCTCTTGTGGCTCAGATGGCGACTTTCTCAAAGTGGCTCACCGCCATGATACTCACCGTTGCCAGCTTTATACTGGCCTTCGGTGTCTTCATCCAGGATCAGGCCTTTGACGCACTTTTCATGGCCGTCGTTGGCCTGACTGTAGCCGCCATCCCGGAAGGCCTCCCGGCAGTACTGACCATTACCCTGGCTATCGGCGTTCAAACCATGGCCAGGAGAAACGCCATTGTCCGCCGTCTGCCAGCAATAGAAACGATAGGCTCCGTATCGGTTATCTGTACAGACAAAACCGGCACGTTGACTCGAAACGAGATGAACATCACAACCGTCGTTATCCAGCACCGGCTGCTGACAGTGGACGGCGAAGGTTATGCACCCTCGGGAACGGTGCATATTGACGAGACTGCCATCAGTCAAGAGGACCATCCGGTACTCACATCAATGGGAAGGACAGCGGCACTTTGCAATGATAGTGCCCTGCATGAGAAGGAGAAAAACTGGGACATAGAGGGAGACCCTATGGAGGCGGCACTGTTGGCCTTTTCAGGAAGGGCTGGAATTGACAGACATGCTGAGCAAGGCCTTTGGGCAAGGACAGACACCATTCCCTTTGATGCCAAGCATCGCTTTATGGCAACCCTCAACCATAACCATGAGGGGAAAGCGGCAATTTTTGTCAAAGGTGCTCCCGAGCAAATCCTTGTCATGTGCAGTCATGAGTCCACCCAGTCGGGAGATACCGTGCCACTCGATCAGGATCGATGGCATCAACGCAGCTCAGAACTGGCTGCAATGGGCCTGCGTGTGCTGGCCCTTGCCGTCAAGGAAGTCAAACCACAACATCTCTCACTGGAAATGACGGATGTGACAGACGGACTGACCCTGTTAGGTCTGGTGGGCCTGATGGACCCGCCCCGCCCAGGGGCCATTACTGCGGTGGCCGCGTGTCATCAGGCCGGTATTCAGGTAAAGATGATCACCGGCGATCACGCGGGTACTGCCACCGCCATAGCCCGACAGATCGGGCTGGAAAATCCCGACAAAGTATTAACCGGCGTGGAGCTCGATCGTATGACCGATAGTGAGCTGGCGTCTGCTGTGGTCAACACTGATATTTTTGCCCGCACCAGCCCGGAGCACAAATTGCGACTGGTTATGGCACTACAGGCTCAGGGCAAAGTTGTTGCCATGACCGGAGACGGGGTCAACGATGCCCCGGCCCTGAAACGGGCCAATGTCGGTATTGCCATGGGACAAAAAGGCAGTGAAGCCGCAAAAGAGGCTGCCGAGCTGGTGCTGGCAGACGACAATTTCGCCACCATCGTGGCCGCTGTCCGGGAAGGCAGGACCGTCTACGACAACATAAAAAAGGTCATCAGCTGGACTCTGCCGACCAACGTCGGCGAGGCGATGCCTATTGTGATAGCACTGTTATTGGGAATGGCATTGCCCATCACGGCCATTCAGATTCTCTGGGTAAATCTGATCACGGCTGTCACGCTGGGTATCGCCCTGGCTTTTGAACCGACAGAAGAAAATACCATGCGTCGTCCCCCTCGCCCCCAGGGTGCACCGCTACTAGGGGGCACTTGGGTATGGCAGATTCTGTTGCTTTGCAGCCTGTTCGTATGTGGTGTATTTGGTATTTACACCTATGCCATCGAGCGTGGCTATAATGTTGCGATGGCCCAGACCATGGCAATGAATACATTGGTTGTCATGGAGATATTCAGCCTTTTTTTCATTCGCAACATCTACGGCGCATCATTGACCTGGCGGGCTGTACGCGGCAC
This sequence comes from uncultured Porticoccus sp., assembly GCF_963975625.1. Taxonomy (NCBI): domain Bacteria; kingdom Pseudomonadati; phylum Pseudomonadota; class Gammaproteobacteria; order Cellvibrionales; family Porticoccaceae; genus Porticoccus; species uncultured Porticoccus sp. Next base: position 104,357 of record NZ_CAXBHS010000008.1, on the reverse strand, counting down.
AAAGGTGGTATGGATAGCGGTTATTTTGGTTACTCTGGCTCAATTTTCGATCACGTACGTCTCAGCTCTGCAATTGATTTTCAATACTGAATCGGTATCAGTGACGGACGGCTTACTGATTGTAGCCATTGGTCTTGTCGTATTTGTCATTCTGGAAATTGAAAAACAACTTCGGTTGAAGCTATCGAAGGCAAGATTCAGATGATTTAGACAAAAAAACGGCACGAATTACCCACAAAAGGACTACCCATGAATTGACGGATCAAGTGTGGTAAGTTGATCTAGGTGAACAATAGCAAGAAAAAAGACCAATGATCCGTCAAGGGGAAACCATTGACCTGCCCAGTAAAGCACAGGTCACTGTTCGCATTGTCGGCATCGTCTCAGGTGCCGAATTTCTGGTAATGGCCCTCCTACACACCTTTTCCCCGGCAATCTCCGCCTTTCAGGAGGCCACCCTGAATGCCTTTTCGCTAGTGGTTTTATCCACCCCTATTATTTACTTCTGGGTGGTCAAACCTTTTGTCAAAGCGCATAACGACACCTTACACCAGATAGAGTATATGGCCTGTCTCGACCCACTCACCCAGCTGGCCAACCGCAGACTTATTTACCAGCACCTGGAGAAAACCCTCGCCGGCTGTTTGCGGCATAACGTTTTTGGCGCCCTGCTGGTACTGGATCTGGACGGCTTCAAACCGGTCAATGACAGATTCGGCCATGAGGCTGGCGATGCAATACTGGTAGAGATTGCCAAACGGCTCAAGTCGATGACCCGCACTGAAGATATTGTGGGGCGGCTGGGAGGCGATGAGTTCATCGTTATTCTCGGCGACCTGGGCCAGGAGCACAGTGCCGCCCAGAACAAAGTGGAGCTGATTGCAAAGCGGCTGATTACCACCATCAGTGCGCCCTTACCCTTTGACCGCAAGGAACTCAAGGTCTCTACCAGTATAGGGATACGGTTTCTGGACACGGCCGCAGCGACCTCACAGACAGAACACCTCATCAATGACGCCGACAGCGCCATGTACCTGGCAAAAAAAGCGGGTAAGGGTTGCGCCATATTTCACGAAGAAGCCGTCACCGAAGCGGCGGCCTGACCACAGACGAGCGCTGTCACAAGCCTGTCACCTGTCTATCCATAATCTGTCATATTGACGCACTAAGCTGGTTCGAAAAGGAGAAACCAGCGCATGCTCAATATCGAACTCTTCATTCAGGATCGCTACCCCGGCTTTTACCAGCGCCACCCCAAACTGGTGCGTCCCGTTATCCGGGTACTGAGGATGCTGTTCCGGGAACAGAGTTTCCAGCAATTCGAGCAGGACTACCCCCACCTTCACGGCTTCGACTTTGTCGAACAGGTGCTGGATTACTTCGATTTCCGCTACACCGTACGCGACCACGAACGGCACCGTATTCCCACCCACGGTCGGGTTGTCATCATCGCCAACCACCCCATTGGCTCACTGGATGGCCTGGCACTTCTGAAGCTGGTAAGGGAGACCCGCCCCGACGTCAAGGTGGTGGCCAACGAACTGCTGTTCACCATCAAACCGCTGCATAGCCTCCTCCTACCCGTGGACAACATGGGAGGCCAGACCACGCGCCAGAACTTGACCGCCATTCGTGAACACCTGGACAGAGAGGGGGCGATCATTATCTTCCCCGCCGGGGAGGTATCCCGCTTCGGGCCTCAGGGTATCCGCGATGGCGACTGGCGCAACGGTTTCCTGCGCATGGCTATCAACAGCAAGGCACCGGTTCTGCCGGTATTCGTGGACGGTCGCAATTCGGCGCTGTTCTACAGTGTGTCACTGGTCGCCAAACCGCTCTCCACCCTGCTGCTGGTGAGAGAGATGTTCAAACAGGCCAGGAACTGTGTGGACGTTCGCATCGGCGAGCCAGTCAGTTATGACTGTTACCAGCGTATCAATGTGCCATTGCGGGAAAAAAGTAAACTGTTCAAGCGCCACCTGTACCGTATCGGCCAGGATAAAAAAGGGATTTTCAATACGGTCAGCGCCATCGCCCACCCGGAAAACCGGGCACTGCTGCGGGAGTCGGTCAAACAGTGCGAATGGCTGGGCAGTACCGGTGATGGCAAACAGATCTACCTGTACCGCTACCAGCCCGATTCGTTGATCATGCGGGAAGTGGGCCGGTTGCGGGAAATTGCCTTCCGGGCGGTGGGGGAAGGTACCGGCAGCCGCCGCGACATCGACGGGTATGATCACCACTATTTTCATCTGCTGCTGTGGGATGAGGAAGAACTGGAAATCGCCGGGGCCTACCGGTTCTGTGATGCTTCGGTTTGTCTGGACAATATGGGGCGGGGATACCTCTACTCCGCAGAGCTGTTTGATTATACCCCTGCCATGAAACCCTACCTGTCACAGGGCCTGGAACTCGGGCGCAGCTTTGTGCAACCCAAATACTGGGGCCGTCGCAGTCTGGACTATCTGTGGTATGGGATCGGTGCTTTTCTGAGCAAAAACCCCCACTACCGCTACCTGTTTGGGCCCGTGACGCTGAGTAACAGTTATCCCGAATGGGCCATGGAAATGTTGGTGTTTTTCTACAGCCGCCATTATCCCAGCCTGCAAAACCTGGTGGAACCGATGCTGCCCTATCGCATCAACCAGGATCACCTGGCCGAACTGGCCGAGAAATTTCCCGGTGTGGATCAGCGGGAAGAATTCACCCAGCTGAAGAGCGAACTGGCGCATATGAATCTCAGTGTTCCCACCCTGTTCAAACAGTACACCGAGGTCTGTGAGCTGGGCGGCGTCCAGTTTGCCGGTTTCAATATTGATCCGGCCTTTGCCAACTGTGTGGATGGACTTATTGTCGTCGATCTGGCTCGCCTGAAACCCGCCAGGCGGGAGCGTTACATCCCCTGATCGCGAAGGCTTCAGAGAAGTTGATTGCGATCAGAAAACCTGCTGATTGACGTCTCGCCAAAGGACACCCCGACGGTGTCAGTGTACAATGTCGACCTTTCTCAATCCGGCGTTGGGCGATGACTGACAACAAAACCACCCATTTCGGTTTCAAAACCGTTCCCGTACAGGAAAAAGCTGGTCATGTGGCGGATGTGTTTCACTCCGTGGCCGGCAAATACGACCTGATGAACGACCTGATGTCCGGAGGCATCCATCGGCTCTGGAAACGCTATACCATTGAGCTGTCCGGGGTGCGCAGTGGCCAGCGGGTACTGGATATCGCCGGTGGCACTGGCGACCTGACTGTTAAATTTTCACGACTGGTTGGCCCCACCGGTGAAGTGGTACTGGCAGACATCAACGATTCCATGCTCAAGGTGGGCCGTGACAAGCTCACAGATCGCGGTGCAGCGGGCAACGTCCGCTATGCACAGGCCGATGCACAGTATCTGCCATTTCCCGACAATACCTTTGACTGCATCACCATTGCTTTCGGCCTGCGCAATGTCACCGACAAAGACCTGGCCCTGCAATCCATGCTTCGGGTACTGAAACCCGGCGGCAGACTGCTGGTGCTGGAATTCTCTACCCCCACCAGTGGCCTGTTGGGCAAAGTCTACGACTTTTATTCCTTCAACCTGTTGCCGAGAATTGGTCAATTGGTCGCCCAGGATGCGGACAGCTATCAGTACCTGGCCGAGTCCATTCGCATGCACCCGGATCAGGAAACCCTGAAAAAAATGATGGCGGATGCAGGCTTCGTCAATATCGACTATCACAACATGACCGGCGGCATCGTTGCCCTTCATCGGGGTTTCAAACCCTGATGTTTGATTTCCTGAAACACAATCCACTGCAGGCACTGCACAGCTCTGCACTAATGGCGGTGGAAACGGCTATCAACAGTGGACTGAAGTACGATTCCGCCACCCGGAAAGCCCTCGGCGAAATGAACGGTCAGGCTCTTGAAATCAATTGCACCCTTCCGCCACTGAGCTTCTACATCATCTTCGGAGCAGACGGTGTCAGCCTACTTTCTCACTATGAAGGAACGGCAAATACCAGCCTGCGGGGAACCGCCCTGTCACTCGCTGCACTGGCGACAAACGCCGAGGACAAAGTGTCCTTTTACGGCACGGGTGTCGAAGTAGAGGGCGACCACGATCTGCTCCGGCAGATACGCAGGATTCTCAAACACCTGGACGTGGACTGGGAGGCCGCACTGGCGAAACTGATTGGTGATGTACCCGCGCACCTGGTGGGAGAGTCCCTGCGCAGTGCGGCAACATGGCAGACACGGACAGCCGAACGCGCCGCCAGTGCCGCCACTGAGTTCGCCCAGGAGGAAATACGACTGACCCCCAGTGCCAATGAAGTAGCGCATTTTAGAACGCAGATTCGCCAACTGAGTACGGATGTGGATCGACTGGCTGCCCGCATCCACAAATTCAGTCTCAAGCTAGACTCCCAACCCCGGAACAGCGACTAGCCATGTCAAGAATCCGTCGGCTCAGCACGATCCTGCGCACCACCATTCGTTACCGACTGGACACCTTTCTCGATGCAGACAGGCTGCCCTGGGGCATGCGGCTATTTCTGAGGTTCAACCGGCTGTTGCCCGCACCAAAACAACCGCGCGGCGAACGGTTGCGGCAGGCCATGGAAGATCTCGGGCCCATTTTCATCAAGTTCGGCCAATTGTTGTCTACCCGCCCGGACCTGATCCCGCCGGATATTTGCCAACAATTGGACAAACTGCAGGACAATGTACCCCCTTTCGACAAAGCCCATTTCGTCGCCATTGTCGAGCAGGCGCTCGAGGACAGTGTCGACAACCTGTTTCTACACTTTGACCGGGAACCCTTGGCCTCCGCCTCCGTGGCACAGGTCCACGCAGCGACACTGCACAACGGGCGGGAAGCCGTCGTCAAGGCCATTCGGCCCGGTATCGAAAAAACCATTGACCAGGATATCAGGCTACTGTTCACCATGGCCCAGTGGCTCGAAACCAATACCGTTGATGGCCGGAGAATGCGCTTAACCGAGGTGGTCAGCGACTACCGGAACACCATTCTCGATGAACTCAATCTGCAACGGGAAGGCGCCAATGCCTCCATGTTGCGCCGCAACTTTGATCGCTCCCCACTGCTCTACGTACCCGAGGTATTCTGGTCACACACCAATGAAAAAGTCCTGGTGATGGAGCGCATTTACGCAATACCGGTCACGGATATCGCCACCCTCCAACAGCACGGGACCAATTTTAAAGTGCTTGCCGAACGCGGAGTAGAAATCTTTTTTACCCAGGTATTCGAGCACAACTTTTTTCATGCCGACATGCATCCCGGCAATATATTTGTCGATCCGGAGGACCCGCAACAACCAAAATACCTGGCGGTGGACTGCGCCATTATGGGCACCCTGACCGAGGCCGATCAGTATTATCTGGCCCGCAATCTACTGGCCATCTTTCGCCGCGACTATCAACAGGTGGCAGAACTCCATGTCCTGTCGGGCTGGGTTCCGGAGGGCACCAATGTGGGTGAGTTTGCCGCCGCCATACGCACTGTCTGCGAGCCTATTTTCGAACGCCCTTTGCGCGAAATCTCCTTTGGACTGCTATTGGTCAACCTGTTTCGCACCGCCCGGCGCTTCGATATGGAAGTACAGCCATCGCTGGTGTTGCTGCAGAAAACCCTGCTCAATATCGAGGGACTCGGCCGTCAACTGTATCCAGACCTGGATCTGTGGGCCACGGCTCACCCCTTCCTCGAGCGCTGGCTGAAAGAACGCTTCAAACCAAACGCCCTGATGGAACAACTCAAACGCCACGGCCCGGAATGGCTGGAACAGTTTCCCCAGTTACCCCAGCTGGTTTTTCAGACTCTGGAACGACTGCAGGCAAAAGAAGTTGGCCTGAAGGAAATACCCACCAGTGTTCCAGTCAGGTCGGGGCAGCGCCGGCGAACCCTGCTCGGCGCGGCACTGATCGGTATCGGTCTGGGCAGCGCATTTCCCGAATGGATGGATACCATCCGGCAAATGCCCGTCGGCAGCCTGGCTCTGGCGGGACTTGGTGTACTGTTGTTGATAGTGCGCTGAGAGTCACCCTGAAAAATCCGTATTGCCGATCCAACCACAACTGTCATAATGGCCGCCATGACTGACTTTCTCGATCAAATCACCTGGAATGAAGATGGCCTGCTCCCCGCTGTTGCACAGGACGCCGATTCGGGGCGCATCCTGATGGTCGCCTGGATGAATCGGGAAGCATTGGAACTCACTGCCTCGGAAGGGCGCGCCGTATACTGGTCCCGCTCGCGTCGCAAATTGTGGCGCAAGGGTGAGGAATCCGGTCATATTCAGCGAGTCGGGGAAATTCGCCTGGACTGCGATGGCGACGTTATTGTCTTACAGGTTGAACAGCTCGGTGGTATCGCCTGTCACACCGGCCGCGCATCCTGTTTTTATCGTGTCCTGAAAAACGGGCAGTGGCACACTGTAGACCCCGTTCTCAAAGATCCCGGAGACATTTATTCATGAACAGTTGCCGTGATGATATATTGACCCGATTAGGTCAGATACTGGAAGATCGCAAAGACTACTCGCATCAGGAGTCTTATGTGGCCAGTCTGCATCACAGGGGTTTGAATAAAATCCTGGAGAAAGTGGGCGAAGAGTGTACTGAAACAATTCTGGCTGCCAAAGATGCAGCGGCCACCAATGACAATAGCAAACTCATTTATGAAACCGCAGATCTCTGGTTTCACTCGCTGGTGATGCTATCCCACCTCGGCGAAGGCCCGGAACCGGTTCTCAGGGAATTGGAACGACGCTTCAACCTGTCGGGCCTCGAAGAGAAAGCACAACGCAATTCAACCTGATTGACAAGAGAGAGAGTTATGGGCTTTGGCTGGCAGGAACTGTTAATTATTCTGATTATCGTGGCGCTGATTTTTGGCACCAAAAAACTTCGTGGTATCGGTACTGACATCGGTGGTGCCGTCAAAGGATTCAAGGAATCCATGTCCGGCGATTCGGACAAGGAGCCGGAACACCTCGACGACGGGAAATCGGTCAATAGCCAGATGAATACCGATGATAGCGCCGCATCGACCGGCGAAAAGAAAACCACAGAGAAATAGGCGTGACAGCGATCTTGCGAATATTGCCGTATGTTTGATATTGGCTTTGCCGAATTATTAGTCATCGCCGTTGTGGCGCTGATTGTCATGGGACCGGAACGTCTGCCCCAGACCCTTCGCACCATAGGCCTCTGGATTGGCAGGATACGTCAGACGTTTTCCTCCATCCGCCAGGAACTCGAAAACGAGGTCGGTATGGATGACATTCGCCGACAGTTGCACAATGAGAAACTGATGCGCGATCTGAAAAACGCCAAAGCGGAGTTCGAAGAGTTGCCCGGCCCCGTCCCACAGGACTCCAAACCTGACACTGATGAACGGTCAGCCGAAAAGGCTGACGCGCCCGACGAAACCAAACAATGAGCGAAGAAAAAATACTGAGCCAACCTTTCATCGACCATATCATTGAATTGCGCAATCGCCTGCTGCGCTCTGTAATTGTTGTACTGCTGATATTTCTGGGGCTTTTTTCCTTTAGTAACAATCTCTACCTGTACATTTCGGAGCCCCTCAGGCTGCACCTGCCCAACACCTCATCGATGATAGCCACCGATGTCGCGTCGCCGTTTCTCACACCCTTTAAATTGACGCTGGTGTTGTCACTCTTTGCCGCCATGCCCTTCATTCTGTATCAGGTATGGGCCTTCGTAGCCCCCGGGCTCTACCAGCGTGAAAAGAAAATTGTGCTGCCCCTGTTTTTTTCCAGCGTTCTACTGTTCTACGGTGGAATGGCTTTCGCTTACTATGTGGTATTCCCCCTGGTCTTCATGTTTTTCACCAGTGTCGGCCCAGAGGGTGTGGCCGTCATGACGGATATTCGCAGCTATCTGGATTTCGTCCTGAAATTGTTTTTTGCGTTTGGCATCAGTTTTCAAATCCCGATCGGCGTGGTAATCCTGACCTGGATGGGCATCATCGAACCGGACAGTCTGGCCAAACAACGCCCCTATGTGTTTGTTATCTGTTTTGTCTTCGGCATGTTGCTCACGCCCCCGGATATTCTGTCCCAGACCCTGCTTGCCGTACCCATGTGGCTATTGTTTGAAGTAGGCATCCTGTTTGGCCGGTGTATCAAACCCCGTTCAACTACCGCCGACAACAATCAGGCCTAACCCGCCGCATCATCAATGACAAGTGCACCAATAACGCCACCTCCGCGGCAAAAACAGTGCACGTTTTCTGTTCCAACCCGTCTTTCGACCCCTCACGATAATAATAAAAACCTTTGTTTTTCAATGTATTAAATGTATTTATGAGGTTGGCATCTATTATGCATTGACATAAATAGCCGCCCCATAATCTTTTTCTTGCCGGGTAGTGGCAACACACCAAGTTCCAGGTAATGAAGCCTGCCGAGTCACTTGTTTTAACAGTGGTCCGACAGGCTTTTTTTATTGAACAGGCAACGAATGGTAGCCACAACATCAAGCACTATTGGTTATTGTGAACCCCCTGATACCAGCACCCTTGAGCTGACACAGGTTGCTCGCAATGATGCCGGCATTATTGTCATCGGTGCGGGTCCCGTCGGCATGCGCCTTACCCACGACCTGCTTGCCAGAAAACCCCAACTGGCTGTTCACCTGTTCGGTGATGAAGCCTGCAGACCATACAATCGTATTCAGCTCTCGGCCCTGTTGGCCGGCGAGATTAACCGGGATGATATCGATCTGCCGTTGCCCGCTCTCGGCAATCACCCCAACTTTCAATTTACCAGCGCCGCTATCGTGGACATTGACCGCGAGCGGAAAACTGTTACCGATAGCAGCGGCACCCGCTTCCACTATCACAAGTTGGTGCTGGCCACCGGTGCCCGCGCTCATATTCCGAACATTCCAGGTATCGAGCGCCAGGGCGTGTTCAGTTTTCGCAGTCTCAAGGACACCGAAAGTCTCTATGCGCGAATCCTCCGCTCCCGTCATATTGTCGTGGTGGGCGGCGGTCTGCTGGGACTGGAGGCGGCCAAGGGATTGCTCAAATTCAATACCAGAGTCACCGTGGTTCAGCAGAGTTCGCGACTGATGAACCGGCAGCTGGATGAGCACGCAGCAGCACTTCTCGAAGCCGAAGTCCGCGCACTGGGTATTGATGTCATCACCCATTCCGGTGTGCGCTCTGTGGAGGGTTTTGAGCACGTCACCGGGGTCATCACCCGGGACGGCGAGACGATTCACTGCGATACCGTGTTGTTCTGTACCGGTATCACGCCGAACCTGGAGCTGGCTCGAAAGGCCCGTCTCCCGGTGGGCACTGGCATTCTGGTCAATGACCAGATGAGGACATCGGATCCCGATATTTTTGCTATCGGTGAGTGCTGTGAACACCTGGGCGTCACCTATGGGCTGGTCAACCCCGGTTACGAACAGGCGGCGGTGACTGCGGAAATCATTGCTGGCGAACCACAGAACAACCTGCCTCGCTATCTGGGCTCCATGGCTATCAGCCACCTCAAAGTGGTCGGCACCAGTGTCTGCAGTCTCGGAGAGATCAGTGACTTACCCAGCAGACCCTTCCAGAGAGAACTGCAATATTCTGACAAGCACAACGGTGCCTATCGAAAGCTGGTGGTACTTCGGGGCAGGATTATCGGCGCGGTGGCTATTGGCAACTGGCCGGAGTCCCGGCGCGTCCAGGAAGCCTATCAGAATGCACGCAAAATCCGGTTCTGGCACCTGCTGCGGTTTTATCTGACCGGCACTTTATGGGGCAAAGGCGGGGATGATATTGGTAATTGGCCCAGTGGCACCATCATCTGCCAGTGCAACAATATCAGTCGCGGCGAACTGTCCAGTGCGATTGCCACAAAGTGCAGCACACTGGCTCAGCTTCAGGATGTTACCCGGGCCGGTACCGTCTGTGGCTCTTGCAAGCCCCTGCTGCAACAGCTTTTGGGTGTCGCTGGCATGGAAAGGGAATCCGGGGCCACCCCCCTCACCATCGGCGCACTGCTGGCCATTGTACTGGTGACACTCATTGCTTTCTGGCCGGAAGCAAACGTAGCTGACAGCGTTCAGCAACAGGGCTGGTTCGAGGGTATCTGGAATGACAAATTCTGGAAACAGGTCACGGGCTTTACGCTGCTTGGGCTGACAGCCATCGGCTTGCTGATGTCACTGCGCAAACGCCTGTCCTGGACATGGATGGGCAAGTTCTCGGGGTGGCGTCTGGTCCATACCTCACTGGGAGTTCTGTGTTGCATCACGCTGGTGCTGCACAGCGGTTTTCACCTGGGATCCAACCTCAATCAATTGCTGATCATTAATTTTCTGGCAGTACTCCTGATGGGCGCCTTTACCAGTGGCGCCATTGGCCTTGGCCACAAACTGTCGACAGGGGCCGCGCAGGGCACAAGAAAGTCTATGCAATGGCTGCACATCATTGTGTCGTGGCCCCTGCCCGTCCTTTTGGCTTTACATATCCTCACCGTGTATTACTACTGATGCGGGGGCCGATGCATTGAAAAAAATCATCTGGGCCACATGGATTCTTGTCACGCTGTCGATAGCCGGCTACTACGGCTACATCCTGCTCAAGGCCGACAATAAACAGGCACTACTGATCGGCGAGACCAGCCATGGGCACTTCCAGATCGAACTGGCCTGTAGCAGTTGCCATACAGAGGCCTTTGGTGGTCCCGAACTCATTCAGGAAGCCTGTGTCGGCTGCCATGGTGCGGAGCTAGCAGAGGCCAACGATACGCACCCCAAAAAGAAGTTTACCGACCCGCGCAATGCAGACCGGCTCAGTGTGGTTGATGCCCGCTACTGTGTCAGCTGTCACACCGAGCACCGCAAAGAAATTACAGCCCCGATGGGAGTAACCCTGCCAGAGGATTATTGTTTCCACTGTCACACCGACGTCGGCGACGACCGGGAGAGCCATCAGGATCTGGCCTTTGATAGCTGTGCCAGCGCAGGCTGCCATAACTATCACGACAATCGGGCACTCTTTGAAGACTTTCTCGTCAATAACCACGGAGGTCCCTGGCTGAAGGAGATGGCCCGGATCACGAGTTCCACTGGCGCAAAAATACTTGCCAGCACACACATACCCAACCAACAGCCGGGATTCCCCGAGCAAAAAGCGGCTCACCCGGATGTCCATGAAGAATGGTCTGGCAGTAGCCATGCCGATGCCGGTGTGGACTGCGGTGGCTGTCACAGTGATGCCCGCTCCGGTGAATGGCTCGAAAAACCCGGCATTGCGCAATGCCAGACCTGCCATATTCACGAAGCCGAAAGCTATAAATCGGGCAAACACGGTATGCGACTGGCTCAGTCCCTGCCCGCTATCCGGCCTGCCGATTCCGAATTGCCCTTCAAGGAGACAGCGATGTCTCTGCAACAGGGTTGCAACAGCTGCCACAGTGCACACCGGACAGACACCCTGTTTGCCGCCAGCGAAGCCTGCCTGACCTGCCACAACGATGAACACTCACAGGGGTTCGAGGAATCACCCCACGGACAGCTGCTAAATCAGGCGATCGCCGGTGTCATTGCGGTGGAACAGGCCGTCAGCTGTGCGACCTGTCATATGCCGAGAACGGAGGACATTATCAATGGGGAAGCGGTGGTACAGGTCAATCACAACCAGAACCACAACCTGCGTCCCAATGAAAAGATGATCCGACCGGTTTGCATGCAGTGCCACAGTCTCGGTTTTTCCATTGACGCCCTGGCTGACCCGGCACTGATCAGGAACAACTTCAACGGCAAACCAGCCAACCACATCCCGTCCATCGACTGGTCACTCAAACGGGTGGCTGACTGATGCAATTCACCGCTGTAATTACCACAACCTACCCCCCATGTCATTACTCTGAAAACACGAGGAATTCACCATGAAACACATCAAAAAAATAGCCCTGATAACAACACTGCTCACCGGAAGCCTTGTTATTACCGCCTGCAATGAAGCGCCACCGGCAAAAGCGGGCATACCACCAAAACTCTACACTGACTCACTGTTTGCGGTCATGAATGCCGACCGGGCCAACTACACCAAATTAATCATTCAGCGCCTGGGACCCAATGGCGCGGGCGCCATCAAGCCGGATGAACACTGGAAGGAAATAGAGAATGGGGCATTATTGCCGGCCCAGATGTTCCGGGCAGGCTCAGAGGCCGTCGCGGAAGTGACCGATGAATTCACCTACTCACTGCAATCCCTGTGGCCTATCAACAAGCAGAATGCACCCAAGACCCCCCTTGAAGAAGAGGGCCTACAATACACCGTGGACAATCCCGGTGAAAACTTCTACGGTGAGGAAAAGCTGGGTGACGTGACCTACTTTACGGCGGTATATCCCGATGTTGCCGTCTCCCCCGCCTGCACAACCTGCCATAACGATCACAAGGACTCCCCCAGAACCGACTTCGATATCGGTGACGTGATGGGTGGTGTGGTTATCCGTGTTCCCCTTTAACTGATCCGAATTTCTGACCCTGGTGGCCCTATGTTGAACAAAAAATGCGTGATCACCGCTGTTATTTGTCTCGGCTTGTCGGCCTGCTCCGACAAGCCGGGCTCATCCGTCGACGATGGAACACCTGCCGGACAGACGCCATCTTCTGTCCACCCCGGCGAACCACTGGTGAAAGCCAACTGTCGCGTCTGCCACGCATCGGGCATCAATGGCGCGCCCATCATCGGCAATAACAGGATGTGGGCATCCAGGATCAGCCAGGGGGAGGAAACTCTTGTTCAACATGCCACCGACGGTTACGGGCTAATGCCCGCCCGCGGTGGTTCAACATTGACCGATGAACAAATGGCACAGGCGGTCAGCTATATGCTGTCGCAGCTGACCGCCCAACCACAATAGAGGATATACCCATGACACCCGAGCAAATACACGCCTGCAAAACCTCCTGGGCCAAGGTGGAACCGATTGCCGATACCGCAGCCGCCCTCTTCTACAACAACCTGTTTGCCGCAGATCCAACCTTAAAACCCCTGTTCAAGGGAGACATGGGGGAACAGGGTAAAAAGCTGATGGAAATGATCGGCGCTGCGGTGCGCATGCTGGATCGACTCGACGAACTGGTGCCCGTAGTGGAAGCCATGGGCAAGCGTCATGTCGCCTATGGGGTTAAAGATGCCCATTACGATACCGTCGGCAGTGCGCTGATCGAAACCCTGCAGACCGGCCTTGGCGACAGCTTCACCGATGATGCAAAGGAAGCATGGTTAGTCGCTTACGGTATCCTCGCCTCCACCATGATTGCAGCGGCTCACAAAGAGACCTGAGCCTGAGCCCCCCGGACGGATCAGGCGGCATGGTGGCCGAATGCTCAATAATCCTCAGGTTTAAACGACACCCGCCAACTGATCCGTCAGCGCCAACCAAAGAGCGTCCATGCCGCGCTGGAGATCCCGCAGTTTGAGGCGACCCACGGCGCTGTAGTGGCTTTCAACAACATCGAGCCGTATCAAATCCATGGCGGGGTGCCCCCAGGCGGCATATTCCCAGTCCAGTATCACCGGGCCACGACCCGTATCGATGATATTTTCCGGGATCAGGTCATGGTGACAGATGACCGGTTGCCAGGAGCCGGCATCAATGGCTGCAGCATGCTCTTCGATAGCATCTGCCGCCACGGGGCGAACGGCTAGCTGGGCGAGGTAGTGTCGACAGTGATTCAGGTAGCTGAAACGGCTGGCTGTAGCCGGTTTAGGAAAAGCCCGGATTTTTTCGAGCAGAGGCAACAGTTGCCGGTTTAGCCGATGATCGTTATCAACCGTCCCCGCATCCCATACTCGTCCGTCGACAAATTCCGTTACCAGCACCTCGCCGGTCACATAAAGCAGCTTTGGCACATAGCCGGTGGGCTGCAACAGGCGAAGCAGAGCCTCCTCCCTTTGGCGGTCAATTCCCAGCGCCTTGCTGTGCGGTGTATTGACTCTCACTACGGCTCGCCTGGAGCCACTTTCCACCAGAAAAGACAGATTGGTCATGCCGCCGGACAGGGGTTCAACCAGAGACGGTTTACCTGGCAGACAGACTTCCCAGCGCCGCCATTCAGATAACGTCTGGTGCAGCAAACTCTTGCCGTCGCTCAGTGATTGGCTGTTCAAGGTAATGTTTTCTCCAGCGGATAAAACCGAGCACGACCAGCACCAGATAAACAGCAAACAAGCCGGCCGTGAGGTAAAGTTCACGATCCAGATAAAGGTAAATTGATGCCCCGTCGACGACAATCCAGTAGAGCCAGTTTTCCAGAATTTTGCGGGCCACCATCACCGTAGTCAGCACCCCGCCCCAGGTAGTGAAGGAGTCCAGATAAGGCAAGTGGGCATCGGTGTGTTGGGACAGCAGGTGACCAGACACGGCAGAAGCCAGTACAACAGCGAGCAACGCATACAAGTGTTGCGTTAGCCCCCAGCGGGATATCCTGACGCCGCGGTGCTCGACACCACCGCGACGCCACTGATACCACCCATAAACCGCCATCACCAGATAATAGACGTGCAGCAACGAGCCCATGTAAAGACTGACACCGCCAAACACCCAGATATAAATAGCCGTGCCAAAAAAGGCACAGAACCAGCACAGGCTGTTCTCTCGCATAGCCAGCACGAGATAGGCCAATGAAAAAACCACCGCCAGTGCTTCCAGGCTCAACCAATCCGACATTCAGAGTGCCTCATAGCCGGGAATTACCTTGAGTACATAAATCGCCATCCCGAACTCCTTACGGCAGGCGGCGATGGTATCTTGAACCGCCTGCATGGCCGTCTGGTATTCACCCTGCACCACCGTACTGGTGGGGAAGGTCTGCACCTCAAGCCCCGGATAGCAGTTAATCTTCTCAATAAACCCCTTGATCGGCGGAATAAAGTCCTCCCGGTTAGGATACATACTGACATCAATGGTCACCTGCATATGATAAATCTCCTTGGGGTAATGCCCTTAAAAGCGGTATTTGGCGGTGGCGCCAACAATGCGCGGCTCACCATACTGATAATAGGGTTCAGTCTGATAAAAATTGCGGGGGTCATTGCCGAAGCCACCAAAACCGCGAACAATCACATCCCGGTCTGTCAGATTACGTCCCCACAGCATGAAATCCCACTGTTGCACCCGGTACTCAAGCCGGGCATTGAACAGCTCGTAGCGATTTGACCTGGCGTTGTGACGCGGCGACAAATAGAACTGCTGCTTGCCTTCCATTTCCAGTGCTGCCGACATCTGTCCGGTTAAGGCCACCTCGACCCCCAGGGAAAACTGGTAGGAAGGCGCATGTGCCTGCTCCCGACCATCGAGATCGACCGCTACATTGTTTTCCGGATCGGCATCCACATGGCTCAAGCTTTCAAAATCCTGATAGGTAGCACGGAGCAGGCCAAGACTGCCGTAGACCTGAACATCGTCCATCGCTAACCAGTCAAACATCAGCTCAAGACCATAATTACGACCTTTGGACGCATTATCAAAGGTGTCAATAAAACTGCAGGGGCACAGATCACCGGTAATCGGCTTGACCAATGATTGCTTGACCTGCATATCCCGTCGCATTTGGTAAAACAGTGCCAGATTAACCTGCAGGGTGCGATCCAGCCAGTCACCCTTGATGCCGGTTTCGACATTCCACATATATTCGGTATCAAAATCCCGGGCATCGGAGTCCAGCTCAGGGTTACTGTTGACCCCACCGGCCTTGTACCCGCGCGAGACCAGACCATAGAGCAGGGTTTCCGGACTCAGACCGAACTCCAGAGCCAGACGACCTCCCCAGAGCCTTTCACTGGTATCGTGACGAACTCCCTCGCTGTCCAGATAATCGGCACGGCGAAACTCGATTCGTGCGCCGCTGACCAGCTTTAAACGGTCACTGAGTCGGGTGTCCAGCTGACCGTAGACAGCCCGATTGCGGGTATCAAAATCGCTGGTGAAGTCACCGTCAGCATAGGTGTATTGTCGCAGTAGCGACTCATTCTGCCTGCGGTAATAAATACCCAGCACCCAGTCGCTGGCACCATTAAACAGGCGACCCGCTTCATTGGAAATCAACTTCAGATCCAGAGTGCCGTTATAGCGGCTGCGCTGGTAGCGATCAAAAGAGGAATAGGCCCAACCCTCGCAAGGCTGGTCATCACAGATAGCCGCAAAGCTCCAGTCCTCGTCATAACTGTATTCCAGGTTGGTATCGGCATAACTGACCAATCCGACCACATCAAATTGCTCAGTGGCTTGCCAGATACTCTCAACCGCAAAGGCCGTGGATTCCTGACGGTCGTGACCCGGCTGATCGGAGAGCGTATTGCGGGTGTTGTCCAGCGAAAAGGCATCGTAGCCATTGTCGGCGTCCACGTAGAAACCGGTGAAATTCAGCTGTAACCGATCGCTGGCTTGCCATTGCAACTTGCCCCGGGCAGTGAGCTCGTCAATGTTACTGGTATCCTTGCGATTGAGAAATTCGTTATCGATATAGCCGTCACTGCGATGGCCCTGCACGGCCAGACGGTAACCCAGATTATCGGCAATCGGGCCACTCAATACCGCGCTGGTGGTGCGGGTTTCATACTCGGCAATGGAGGTTTCAATGTGACCTTCAAAAATGTCAGTGGGGTTATTGGATGTCATATTGATCAAACCCGCCAGTGCGTTGGCGCCGTAGAGCGTACCCTGGGGACCGCGCAACACTTCAACCTGACGCAAGTCGAGGGTTGTTGCCGCACCGCCGATACCACTGAAATCGATCCCGTCAATCAACAAACCCACCGAGGGGTTCAGCGGCTCGATAAACTGACTGCGCTCCCCGATACCACGGATCTGGATAAACTTGCCGCGCGATGCACCGCTGGAAAAGTTCACATTCGGAACCAGATTCAGGAGCTGGTCCAGGTGACGGGCCTGACGGCGTTCAATCTGCTGACTGTCGAGAACGGAGACACTGTTGCCGGTATCCAGCAAGGATACGTCACGAAACTCGGCAGTCACCACGACTTCCTGAATCGTTTCAGCGGGTAGCGTTGGTGTGGGGGTCTCGGCTGCTGTGCCCTCGGAATTCTCGAGCTCTGTGGCAAGCACACCGCCGGAAAGGAGGCAGGCAAATACCAGCCATTGCATTTTTCGAAAAAGGTCTATCATCATGAGCCCCATTAACACTGTTAAAGAGACCCGGATATGGAAGGAGTGAACGGTGGTTTTGCGTCCTATCCCTACGCCGGTACTATCCGGATCAGGTTCAAAGGGTTCATCCGAAGATGTCTCAGGCTTACGCCGCCCCTTAGGAATAAACACCTGCTGTGTGCAGGTGAGATTGGGAGTTTACGCGAATCAATCACCAACTCAATGGCTGTATTTAAATAATTTTGGAATAACGAATTTCCGGCTCGGATTTGTTGATATAGGCATCAAAAGTCATGCAGATGCGGCGAATCAACAGTCGTCCCACCGGGGTTACCCGGAGGCTATCCGGGTTGAGAACCACCAAGCCGTCGTCCATCATCGACCGCAGCTGAATCAACTCTGCCGCAAAGTAGTCGGCAAACACAACGCCAAATTGTTGCTCGATGTCAGAAAAATTCAACTCAAAATGGCAAATCAACTGCTTGATCACCATCTGGCGCAGCAGGTCATCAGGGCTCAGCTCAAATCCCCGTGCCACCGGCAGATGACCGCTGTCGATGGCAATCTGGTAATCCTCGATCTGCTTGTGATTCTGGGCAAACACATTGTCTATGGCACTGATAGCGGACACGCCAAAGGCCACCAGATCAGAGCCGCCGTGGGTGGAGTAACCCTGGAAATTGCGCTGCAACACACCGTTGCGCTGGGCCACTGCCAGCTCGTCGTCCGGGTGGGCAAAATGGTCCATGCCAATGTAAACGTAACCGGCATTAAGCAACACCTGAGTCATCCGCTCCATCATCAACAACTTTTCGGACGCGCTGGGCAGTGCGCTTTCGTCGATTTGTCTCTGCACCTTGAACAGATGGGGTAAATGGGCGTAATTGAAAACTGATAGGCGGTCCGGGCCGAGGTCAATGATGCTGTCCAGGGTGTGCCTGAAAGTATCCCAACTCTGGTGGGGCAAACCGTAGATCAGGTCCATGCTGATGGAATGGAAACCTTCGGCGCGGCCCGCCTCCACTAGCGCACGCACCTCCTCCACAGAATTGAAACGGTTGACCGCCTGCTGCACGGTGGGATCGAAATCCTGAACCCCCATACTGAGGCGGTTAAATCCCAAATCCCGCAGACAGCTGATCGTACTGACGGCCATATCACCAGGATGAATCTCTATCGAATACTCGCCACTGTCGTCATCCAACAGGTTGAAATGTTTGCGGGTGGCGGCCATCAACAGGCGTTTTTCATCATCACTGATGTAAGTGGGTGTACCGCCACCCCAATGCAGCTGATGGACTGGCCGGGAACGGTCAAACAGTGCCCCCTGACAAGCCACCTCGGTGATCAGCCTTTCCAGATACGGCATGGCACGCTTGCGATTGGCCGTGATGATTTTGTTGCAGGCACAGTAATAACAGACCGTGCTGCAGAAGGGCAGATGAAAATACAGGGACAGAGGACGACCCGCTGCATTACTGCGCTCAATCGCGAGACACAGTGCTGCCTCGCCAAAGCCTTCGTGGAATTGTGGCGCCGTGGGGTAAGACGTGTAGCGGGGGCCGGACAGGTCGTAACGCTCGATCAGCGGACGATCCCAGATGGCCGTATTTTCAGAAATCACGGTGACAAAAACCTGTTGAGGAAAAAACGAATCCTAGCAGCGGTTCACCTACAGCTCGTTGATGTCGATCAACCCACTCGATCAAGCTCAAGCCACAGTCCCGCCCACCAAGAGGGTTACCCTGATGGCCAAGTCGCCCGGCATGCGTCATTCCATACCCGTTTTGGGCGACTCTCTGTTAAAGTAACGCCCCCCCATAAGTCTGTTTCCTCCATGCTGGCACGTCGTGACAAAATCTTTTTTGGTATCCTGGCCATTACAGTGCTTGGGGCATTGGCCCTGTCACTGCTGTTGGGCTGGTATATCTGGCGGGAATCCGTTGGCACAGAGGAGCAGCGTCTGCAGCAATTGTCACAGCGGCTCGGTGAGGAAACAGAACAGGCCATTATTGACGCCCGCAATCTGCTTGAAACCCTCAATGAGCGGACCACTGACCCTTGTAACGCCACCCACCTGGCGATGATGCAGGAGGTCGCCATAGCGCGCCCCTATATCCGGGCAATCGGCTACTGGCGTGCCGCCGAACGACTCTGTGGCGCCGGGTTTATTCAGGGCATATCCTTCACGCCACCCAAAGCCAGCCGTATTTACAACTCGGGAGTGATTGCCTGGTGGCCCAGCGAGACCACAGAAGTGGGTGGCGTACAGCTGTTTCTGATGCGATTTGGTCACCATGATGTGGTGATCGACCCACGGTTGTTACTGAACGTGGACCTTCTGGAGGGCCAGATGGCCGGCCTTTGGGTAGAAAGACTGCCCATGATCACGACACCACCCAATGCCGTTTTCCCACCGCTGGAAAGCCTCAAACAGGGGATGACTGTCAATCAATCGACGGGGCAGATGATTTCCCGGTTTTCCCTGGGCACCCTGCTTCCCATCGATATTGTCGCCATTCAGCCAATGAGCGAGTTCTGGAAACGCTATCTGCCCACCCTGATCACCGCCGGAATATTAGCCCTGCTACTGATCCCCCTTTGGGTATTCGCTGTGGTCCGTTACTCCCGCCAGCACCTTAGCCTGGCCGCCGAATTGCGTGATGCAATCACCAGAAATAAACTGAGAGTCAACTATCAGCCCATCGTGGATATGTCCAATGGACGCTGCCTCGGCGCGGAATCGCTGGCACGCTGGACCCGTGACAACGGTGAAGCTGTCGGCCCGGATATTTTCATTCCAATCGCCGAGGAGGCCGGGTTGGCCACCGACCTGGCTCGGGCCATGCTGCAAGGCATCCTTCACGAACTGGGCGATCTTCTAAAACAATGCCCGGATCTCAGCATCAACCTCAACCTTTCTGCACAGGACTTCCAGACAGACCGGCTGTTTGTCCACCTTGAAACTGAGCTGAAAGCTGCCGGGCTGGCCACTTCGGCCATAAAACTGGAAATTACCGAACGGGCATTGGTGGACAGTGACTCGGCGCGGCAGCGAATCCGCACCCTGCGCCAACAGGGTCATCTGGTGGCTATTGATGATTTCGGCACCGGTTACTCCAGCCTTTCCTATCTGGAAAGTTTTGAGCTGGATGCCCTGAAAATCGACAAGTCTTTTGTCGATGCCATTGAAAACCAGGCTGTTACCAGCAGCGTGATTGTCCATGTAATCGAGATGGCAAAATCATTGAACCTGGATATTATTGCCGAGGGCGTCGAGTGTGATCATCAGGCAAAGTGGCTCTTGAGTCAGGGCGTCAGGCTGGGGCAGGGTTACCTGTTCAGCCGTCCTTTAACCGCTCGTCAGTTTATTGACTTCCATCAAAAATACAGCTGACCGATCAGCTCAGCACAGATAAACTATTCCGCCCCGGAGGGAATGACCAACCCGTCTCAACCCTGTCCGGGCCGTTTCCCTATCAACCACCGGAGAATTGACTGCTTGAAAAAAATGCCTGTGCCAAGTTGCCCCAAGACATCACTGAATTACCTGTTCGTCGCGATAATTACATTGGCAAGCGGTGGCTGTAGCCTTTGGGATCCACTGACGGAGCAGTCAGAGCCAGCCAGAATCACCAGCCTTTCGGATAGCACAAAAAGCAGCCCGGTAAAACGTAAGGCAACGCTGAGTGACAGTGGCAAGATCAACCCGCTGCCCCCGGAACAGGTCGGTTATTACATGGATGTCCAGTATGCCAACCTCCAGCAGAAGCTCAGGAATCAGGGTATCGACCTCAGCCTACAGAACAGTAAAATCACCATGATTATCCCCGGGGCAACCATCTTTGATGTCAACAGCACAGACATCAATAAGGGGGCTCAATCGGCCCTGACAGCCATTACCGGGGTATTGGCAGAGTATGACAACACAATGATTACTGTGGCCGGTCACACCGACAATCAGGGAGAGACTGACTATAATCAGGAACTCTCCGAACAGCGTGCCCTCGCCATTGGCAAATACCTTTCCCAACGCGGCATCACGCCCACCAGGTTGGTGATTCAGTACTTTGGTCAGAACCGTCCTATCGCCGATAACAGCATTGCCTCGGGCCGCGCTGAAAATCGCCGTGTCGAGCTGATCATAGAGCCCATCGTTACCCGACAATCGTCGTCGTAACCTGAACTGGAAATTCTCGGCCAACACCTGCAAACGCGGCCTTCGAACCGAGAGTATAGACCAAGGTGTCACTGGCAATAGCCCATGCTGGCCAGTATAATTCCGCCACTCTGGAAACCCGCCGGGTGGACCTGTGCATTTCCGCTTCCCTAACCTCAAGAGAGAAGAAGACGAGACATGAGCTACAACAAGATTCCCGCTGGCAACGACCTGCCGCACGATATCAACGTGGTCATTGAAATCCCTGCCAACCACGACCCCATCAAATATGAAATCGACAAGGACAGCGATGCAATTTTTGTTGACCGCTTTGTCGCAACACCCATGTTTTATCCGGCAAATTACGGCTATATTCCACAGACTCTGTCGGAAGACGGCGATCCCCTGGATGTACTGGTGGTAACACCCTACCCGGTCATGCCCGGCTCAGTGATCCGCAGCCGGGTCATCGGCGTGTTAAACATGACCGATGAGTCCGGTGTGGATGCCAAGCTACTGGCGGTACCCCACACCAAGCTCACCAAGCTGTATGACCACGTGCAGGAAATTGCCGACCTGCCGGAGCTACTGATCAAACAGATCAAACACTACTTTGAAAATTACAAGACACTCGAAGCCGGCAAGTGGGTGAAAGTTGAAGGCTGGGACAATGCCGAAGCAGCCCGCAGGGAAATTACCGCTTCGCGCGATCGCTATCTGCAAGAGGAAGGCTGAAACACGGGCCGACACTCACCAATAAAAAACCCGGCATTTAACGCCGGGTTTTTTATGTCATGCCGATACTGACTGCTCCCAATCCAGCATCTGCTGTTTCCTGGACAGCCCCCAGCGATACCCCCCCAGCTCGCCGTTGCTGCGGATCACACGATGGCAGGGAACCAGCCAGGCCACCGGGTTGGCACCAATCGCGCTGGCTACGGCGCGCACCGCTTTGCGCTGGTCAATGGCACTGGCCACCTGCTGATAGGTGGTCACACTGGCAAAGGGGATCGACAATAGTGCCTGCCAGACCCGTCGCTGAAATACCGTACCCTTCGCACTCAGTGTCAAGCTGTCTTCCTGCGGGTTCTCCCGGGCAGGCCGACAAAACAGCGTTTGTACGAAAGCTGCTACACCCGCATCATCACGATTGAAACGCCGGGATTTATCCAGCCGGGGAAAAACCCGAAAAGGATCGGTTTCACCGCGGTCCTGAAACACCAGCTGCTCAATACCGGACTCTGACCAGACCAACCAAAGCGAGCCAAATGGTGAGGGCGAATTGCCATAACGGGCATCGAGCCCATCCTGATAATCAACCAGACGGATTTTCATTTCTCTACTCTACCCTGTTGCTGACGGAATAATGACAAGGGAAAGGTATTACGGCAACCATCTGCTGGTGGCAATTGATTCAGACTGATATCGGCAGGACCTATTCGACAGAATCAATACAAATACAGGATGGTAAAACAGCCCGCCGGGCGGGCTGTTTTACCGAGGTATCAATTATTGGCCCGATTCTCAATCAACTGATCCACCACAGCGGGATCTGCCAGGGTTGAAGTATCCCCCAGGTTCTCCAGTTCATTGGCGGCAATTTTTCGCAAAATACGGCGCATGATTTTTCCCGACCGGGTCTTCGGTAGCCCCGGAGCCCAATGAATGACATCCGGTTTGGCAATTGCGCCAATTTCCTTTACACAAAGTGCCACCAGCTCCTTGCGCAAGTCATCCGATGGCTCGGCACCGTTCATCAGCGTGACATAGGCGTAGATACCCTGTCCCTTGATATCGTGCGGGTAACCGACCACCGCAGCCTCGGCCACATTGGCATGCAACACCAGAGCACTTTCCACCTCCGCAGTCCCCATGCGGTGCCCGGAAACATTCAGTACATCGTCCACCCGGCCGGTAATCCAATAGTGGCCATCGGCATCACGACGACCACCATCACCGGTAAAGTAATAACCTTTGTAGGGAGCAAAATAGGTTTCCCGGAAACGTTCCATATCTCCGTATACACCACGAATCTGGGCAGGCCAGGATGCCTTGATAGCCAGAACACCTTCACCGGGACCCTCGATTTCATGCCCGTCGGCATCCAGCAGTACGGGCTGTACGCCAAAAAATGGTACGGTCGCACAACCGGGCTTCATCAGCGTGGCACCGGGCAGAGGGGTCAGCATATGGGCACCGGTTTCTGTCTGCCACCAGGTATCGACAATTGGGCAACGACCGTCACCAACAACCCGGTAATACCACTCCCAGGCCTCAGGATTGATCGGCTCGCCAACCGTACCCAGCAATCGCAGGGAACTGAGGTCGGCCTGTTTGACATAATCATCACCGGCCCCCATCAGCGCACGAATGGCCGTGGGTGCAGTGTAAAAGATGGTGACCCTATGTTTCTCGACCACCTGCCAGAAACGGGAAGCATCGGGGTAAGTGGGAACGCCTTCAAATAACAGCGAAGTCCCGCCATTGCAGAGTGGACCATAGACAATATAACTGTGACCGGTAATCCAGCCCACATCGGCAGTACACCAGTAGATATCCTCATCTTTGTGATCGAATACATATTTGTGGGTCATGGCACACTGCAATAAATAACCGGCAGTGGTGTGCATCACGCCCTTTGGCATCCCGGTGGAGCCGGAAGTGTAGAGGATAAACAGTGGGTCCTCTGCATCCATCAGCTCTGGCGCACAGTAGTCATTCGCCTCCATCATTTCTTCGTGGTACCAGACATCGCGATTGTCATCCCACTCCACCAGAGAGCGAGTTCGCTCCACCACCAGACAGGTATGTACATTGGGACAACCCCGCAAAGCCTGGTCGGCATTGGCTTTCAATGGAATTTTCTTGCCGC
Source organism: uncultured Porticoccus sp. (assembly GCF_963975625.1). Lineage (NCBI taxonomy): Bacteria > Pseudomonadati > Pseudomonadota > Gammaproteobacteria > Cellvibrionales > Porticoccaceae > Porticoccus > uncultured Porticoccus sp. Next base: position 80,158 of record NZ_CAXBHS010000008.1, on the reverse strand, counting down.
CGCGCAGCCCTTCATCCGCTGTGATCAGCACCTGACAATCCGAATCGAGAATCCGGTCTTTCAGGGCATCAGGAGAAAATCCACCGAACACCACGGAGTGAACCGCGCCGATGCGCGCACAGGCCAGCATCGCATAGGCCGCCTCGGGGATCATCGGCATGTAAATACAGACTCGCTCACCCTTTTTTACACCCCGGGATTTCAGCACATTGGCCAGTTTGTTGACCTGTTCACTGAGATCGTTATAGGTGATATCAGTACTTTCCACCGGGTTATCACCTTCCCAGATCAATGCAACCTTGTCGCCGCGCTCCGCCAGATGACGATCTATACAGTTGACCGTCACATTCAGTTTGCCACCGGAAAACCAGCTGGCTTCACCGGTGTTGAAATCGTAATCACATACCTCATTCCAGCGTGTTTCCCAATCGAGAAACAGCTCAGCTTCCTTGGCCCAGAATTCATCCGGGTGCTCAATGGAATGGCGATACATGCGCTCGTAGGTTTCAGCATCGATATGCGCCTGGGTGGCGAAGTCGTCGGGGACGGGACGAACATTGGTTGCGGACATGAAATCCTCCCTCTCGTTATCAGTTCTATGGGGCCCAGATTAAAGGAGATGAAGCCTAGCATCTATTCGACCTTTGCATAACAAGTCACAGGGATTTTTCCAGGACAAAGCCCCATCCGACAAGCCGGGATAGATCTTAGCCGGAGATTATCCGGGCCAACGGTGCATGCTCACGTCCGAACCGGTGGGCGACTTGCGCAAGAAACAGCTCCGCTGTTGCGACAGCGTCCACCAGCGCATTATGGGCATGATAATCGGGCAGGTTGTAGCGGCGGCGACAATCCGACAACCGCAGACCCTGCCCGTGCTGACCTGTACTGTTGCGTTGCAGTCGCTGATTTTCGAGCACCAGGGTATCCACCACCATCGCCAGCAATGGCACGCCGTAAAGGCGCTGGCTGGCCTCCCGTAAAAAAGCCAGATCGAGTGCCGCGTAGTGAAGCAACAGCACCCTGCCCTGCAAAGCTTCCAGCAGACAATCCATGGCCTCGGACAGGGCGCTGGCACCGACCATATCCCTGTCGTGAATACCGTGGATCACAGCACTCTGACCAACGCCGAGGGGGCTGCTTACCAGAATGTGCCGGGCACCGGCCAGCATGACCCTCATATTGTCTATCGGTACGAAACCGATGCTCAGGATATGATCTGAGTCGGCCTCCATCCCGGTCATTTCAAGATCCACGGCCAGATAACTGCCCTGTCTGAAATCCGCTTTTCTGCACGGAGCAGCAGCTCGCAGGTACTCCCGCATCCGGCCATGCTGACACCGGGCCAGATGGCGCTTTTGCTTCAGTTGGTAAGTCCAACCGGCCAACATTACATCAATCCACGGGTAAACTTGACTCGCAACGCGGCCTGGGCGCTGGTCACGACCGCAAATGCATCCCTCAACTGGTGACGGGACAGGGATGATAGTGTTTTCGGATCGAGATAATTGTCCGGCTTGCTGCCCGCCTTCAACATCGCCCCCTGATGTTCCAGTCGCAATCGGGAAATAAACTCATGGGCATCGATCAGATTGCGGGCATCTTTCAAAGAAATCTGCCGGTTGGTAGCCGCTTCACGCAAACGGGCCAGTGTATGTATCTCAGTAGAGCCTGCGGCGAGCGCATGAATTCGGGCGATATCATTGATCGGCATGATGCCTCGCAACTTCATGTCAAACGCGTGTTTGTGCTCACCGCTGTGCTCCAGCACAAAATGTTTGAAAAAACCCATCGGAGGCGTCAGTTTCAAGGCGTTGGCAGTGAGGTTGGCCAGAAAAATTTCGTTCCCCCTGGCAGCGTTACAGACTGTCTTTTGCAGGTTCGCAAACAGGGCCTTGTCACCAAAAACACAGCGCATATCAAAGAAAATACTGGCATGCATCAGTGCTTTAGTGGACGGCTGATTAATCCAGCCCAGAAACTGTTTTTTCCAATCCGCCAGGGGTTGCCGCCAGCGATCTGTAATGGCCATCACTTCCCCGGGACAGTATTTGTAACCACAGCGATCCAGACCGTCGTTCACATAAGTCGCCAGTGCTTTAAAGTAGCTGTCGTCCTCCCCGGTCGCTCCGTCACTGAGTAGCAGGCCATTGTCCTGATCGGAAATCGCGGCCTGATCCTGCCGGCCCTGTGAACCGAAGGCTAACCAGGCAAAGGCCGTCGGCGCAGCACCCAGCTTGCCCATCGCCTGATGGATCAGTTGCCGGGTCAAGGCATCGGTCACAGTGGTCAGCAGACGGCCAACCTGGTCGGCACTGGCACCGGCCCGGATCAGGCTGCCCAACAATTCCGGAATATCCCGCGACACCCGTTGCAAACCGGCCACCGTTTCCTGGTGGCCAACTTCACCAATCAAGAGAACGGGATCCGCTTTCTGCGCCTTGATTAAATCGGTGGTGGTCATCATCCCGGCGGGATTGCCGTCACGAAGTACTGGCAAATGGTGAATATTGTGCTCAGTCATCAACAGTGTGGCTTCAAAGACCAGGCTCTCCGCTGAGACACTGACCAGATCCGTGGTCATGATGTCTGCCAGGGGGGTATCTGCACTGCGGCCTTCGGCAACCACACGGATACGCAAATCGCGGTCGGTGACCAGACCACACAACCGGCCTCCACCATCTACTACCATCACAGAGGATACCCGTTCAGCCGTCATCAACCTTGCCACCTCGGTAACAGTCTGATCGACAGACGCGATCACCGGCTCGCGGGAGCAGATATCACCAACCCGACGGGTGAGCTGATAACTCTGTTCGCGAAACCGCACGGCATGGCGCAAACGGTTGGCATGTGCCCGATTGAAGAAACGGTCAAAGGGTCGACTGGCAGAGCGCAGCTCCTGAAACAAATCCCCGTCGAGCTGGTAAACCAGCCCGTCCTCAATCACTGTCAGCTGGTTGGTGATGGCGTCGCCGGTCAGCAACGACGGGTAACCAAAGTAACCGCCGGGCTCCACCCGGTCGAGTAGCTGCCCCTCACTGTCTCGCACCTCAAAGGCACCCGTGCGAACCACATACAGACGCGGGCTGGAGTAATCGAGGATCGCACTGGGATCACCGGCGCGATAATAGGCAATCTGCACTTTGCTGGCAGCGTGACCGAGCACCTCCGCGGGAAGCTCATCAAAGGGTGGGCACCCGGCAAGAAATTCTCTGATTGCAGCCACTTCAACACTGACGGTCATAAAACCTGCCTCAACACAATTTCCCGTAACTCTAGCGGAAAGCCGTTACGCTAATAACTGCAAGTCCCTATTCTATTTGAAAGATAGCCTCCAGGGGGTATCTGCAACAATTAGGCGAAAGTGTAAGAAGAAATTGGCAGAGGCACTCACAGAACCCAACCGCCCCCTGCCACAAAAATCCTGGAACGGAAAATTCGTGACTTTCTGAAATAGCAGAGATAAGTTTTTGTTGTTGGGTAAAAGCATTAACCGGACTAACTCGGCTTGACACATCTATATGCCAGGCCGGTTAATCGGGACGACGACACAACCCTCAGATTCAACACCGGGAGATAGCTTTTTGGATGCAATCAAGCCGACCATACTGATCATTAATGCAGGCTCTTCCAGTATCCGCTTTGCCCAATACCGGGTTGGGGAGCCGTTGCAACAGATACTGCATGGCCGGGTTGAACGAATCGGCATCCCCGGAACCCGACTGATCGTCGAGGCCAATTCGGGCGAGACCGTCGACAGCACCATCGATATGCCCGCGGATCCCGCGGCAATGGCCGCGTTTTTTGTCGACTGGCTGGAATCATCGGGAGTCGTTTCATCGACTCGGGCGATCGGTCATCGACTGGTCCACGGCCTGTCTCATACCGAGCCGGAGCGAATTACCCCGGCACTGCTGGCCGAACTGGCAGGCATCAGTCACTTCGCACCAGAACATCTGCCCCGCGAGCTGGCGTTGATCGAGGCTTTGCAGGAACGTTTTCCCTCCCTGCCACAGGTGGCCTGCTTCGATACAGCGTTCCACACCAGCATGCCTCGGGTGGCACAACTGCTGCCCATTCCTCGCCGCTTCGAGGCGTTGGGCGTGCGACGCTATGGTTTTCACGGCCTGTCCTATAACTACCTGATGGAAGAACTGGTCAGCCTCGGCGACCCAGCGGCAACAGCAGGCCGGGTGATTCTTGCCCACCTCGGCAATGGCGCCAGCCTCGCCGCTGTCCGCAATGGCAAAAGCATTGATACCAGCATGGGATTCACGCCGACCTCCGGGTTGCCCATGAGCAGCCGTTCGGGGGATCTGGAACCCGGCGTGGCCAGCTATCTTGAGCAACGGGAGAATATCACTGCGACAGAATTCCAACAGCTTGCCAGTCGTGAATCCGGCCTGCTGGGCATTTCCGAAACCAGCGCTGATGTGCGGGAACTGCTGGCCAGGGAAGACACCGACAACCGGGCCCGGGAGGCGCTGGCACTGTTCTGCTACCAGACCAAAAAATGGCTAGGCGGCTATACCGCTGCTCTCGGGGGACTCGACACACTGGTTTTCAGCGGTGGTATCGGCGAGAACGCTCCGGCTATCCGCGCACGTATCTGCGAGGGACTCGGCTATCTCGGCATTACTCTGGCCCCCCAGGCCAATGCCGACAATGCTGCGGTGATCTCAACCGGAACCAGCGCGGTCACTGTGCGCGTGATTGCTACCGATGAAGCGCTGATTATCGCCAGATCTGTCCACCGCCTCCTGCAACTACCGCCCTGACGACCTACGGCCCGGCCGAGTGGTACTCAGTCAGGATCGTTCATACCCCACAGCCAACAGTGGCTGACGACCGGCTTTTTTGACTATGATGAATACTCTCACCAGGCAAGGGAACATTCTATGCAACACCGACATTCAGCGGACAGTGGCAAGGTGTGGAATCACCAGCCACTGACAGCGGAACATCTGCACAAAATCGATGCCTACTGGCGTGCAGCCAATTATCTGTCAGTGGGACAGATCTACCTGCTGGATAATCCGCTGCTCAGAGAACCGCTGGAACAGGCACATATCAAGCCCCGACTACTCGGCCACTGGGGCACGACACCCGGACTGAATTTTATTTACGTACATCTCAACCGGATCATCAAAGCGCTGGATCTCAACATCCTCTACATTACCGGCCCAGGCCACGGCGGACCGGGCATTGTGGCCAATACCTGGCTGGAAGGCACTTACAGTGAAACTTACCCGGAGGTCTCCCCGGATGAAATCGGGATGAAACGGCTGTTCAAGCAGTTCTCATTCCCCGGTGGGATTCCCAGTCATGTGGCGCCGGAAACCCCCGGCTCAATCCATGAGGGCGGCGAGCTTGGCTATGCGCTCTCCCACGCATTCGGCGCTGCGTTTGACAATCCGGATCTGATCGTGGCCTGCGTGGTGGGCGATGGCGAAGCAGAAACCGGCCCCCTGGCTACCAGCTGGCACTCCAACAAATTTCTGAATCCCGTGCACGACGGCGCAGTTCTGCCCATCCTGCACCTGAACGGTTATAAGATTGCCGGGCCTACCGTACTGGCCAGAATTCCCCACGATGAGCTGGAAGCATTGTTTACAGGCTACGGTTACAAACCCTACTTTGTGGAAGGTAACGCCCCGGAGGCGATGCATCAACAGATGGCGGCAACACTCGACAGTGCCATCGCCGAGATCAACCGGATTCAGGCTGAAGCCCGCAGCAACGGCTTTAAAGTGCGCCCCCGCTGGCCAATGATCATTCTTCGCTCCCCAAAAGGCTGGACGGGTCCAGAAACTGTCGATGACAAACCTGCCGAGGGCACCTTCCGCGCCCACCAGGTACCCATGGGAGATATGCGTCATCCCGGGCACCTCGAAATACTGGAAAACTGGTTGCGGAGTTACCGACCCGAGGAACTGTTTGACCAACAGGGCAAACTCATCGATGACTTGGCGGCACTGGCACCCAAGGGTGAACGCCGTATGGGTGCCAACCCACACAGCAATGGTGGCCTGCTGCTGAAGGATCTGATCCTGCCGGATTTCAGAGACTATGCCGTCGCGGTGGAAACACCCGGTGGAGTGGACTGTGAATCCACTCGGGTGCAGGGACAGTTTATTCGCGATGTCATCACCCACAACCCGGAAAACTTTCGGGTATTCAGCCCGGATGAAACCAATTCAAACCGCTGGAATGCGGTATTCGAGGTGACCAACCGATGTTCCACAGCAGAAATTCTGCCCGGTGACGAGCATGTGGCAGCCGATGGCCGAATCATGGAAATGCTCAGCGAGCACCAGTGTGAAGGTTGGCTGGAAGGCTATCTGCTGACCGGGCGCCACGGCTTTTTTTCCTGCTATGAGGCATTTATTCACATTGTCGACTCCATGTTCAACCAGCATGCCAAATGGCTGGATGTGGCTGGCGATATCGCCTGGCGACCACCGATAGCGTCCCTCAATTACCTGCTCTCATCCCATGTCTGGCGTCAGGACCACAATGGTTTCAGTCATCAGGATCCGGGGTTTATTGACGTGGTTGCCAATAAGCAGGCCAAAATCATCCGCGTCTATCTGCCGCCGGATGCCAATACCCTGCTGTCGGTGACCGATCACTGCCTGCGCAGCCGCAACTACGTTAATGTCATCGTGGCCGGCAAGCAGTCTGCACCCCAATGGCTGACCATGGATCAGGCAGTCAAACACTGTTCCGCCGGTATTGGCATCTGGTCCTGGGCTGGCAGTGAGGGGGAAGAAGAACCGGATGTCGTGATGGCCTGCTGCGGCGATGTTCCTACCCTGGAGACACTGGCAGCGGTATCAATCCTGCGTGAATCATTGCCGGCAGTGAAAATCCGGGTCGTCAATGTGGTAGATCTAATGCGCCTGTTACCGGACAGCAAACATCCCCACGGTTTAAGCGATGCCAACTTCGATGCCCTGTTTACGGCGGACAAACCAGTTATTTTTGCCTACCACGGCTACCCACTGCTGATTCACCGGCTCACCTATCGGCGCCATAATCACCAGAACCTCTATGTTCGGGGATTTCAGGAGGAAGGCTCCACCACCACACCCTTTGACATGACGGTTCGAAACAGGATGGACCGCTTCCATCTGGCAATAGATGTCATTGATTACCTGCCCCAGACCGGCCAACAGGGTAGCGAATTAAAGCGACAACTCCATACCAAGTTGACCGAGCACAAGGCTTACATCAATGAATACGGGCAGGATATGCCGGAGGTGCTCAACTGGCGATGGACGTGAGCTGAAACAACGTCGTAACGACCTGTTTACACCTGGCGAAGTCATCACCGCATGTCGATCCCAGTTTGTAGAGTAAACGCTGGGTTGGCAGGGAGTCGTTTAGCACTGTATAAAAGTATTGCTTTAACCACTGAAAATAATCGTTGAGACTGAACAATAAAATAATAGGAGTGAGGATGGACATCAAAACCTTTGCCGAACTGATCGACTGGACCCGCCAACTGCATGCGCATTTGGCACATTGTCTCGATAAGGGTATCGGCGAGAATCAGGAAGAACGTGCCAAATTATTACTTGCCTATCTGTCGAATCACGAAGCAGAGATGGAGAGAATGGTCGCTCAATTTGAGCAGCAGGCAGATCAGAAAGCCATGCGGACCTATGTTTACGACTATTTGTCACACCAACCAATCAAGATCTCCCAACCTTGCGAAATCCCTTTTGGTAAGCTGGGTTTTGATGACATTTGTCAGGAGGTTTTTAGCCTGCACGAGCAGATGATTGAGCTTTACCGGACACTATCCAGTAAAGCGGAAATTCCCGAAGCCAGAGGCCTGCTGGAATCGTTACTCGAAATGGAGGAACACGAAGTGATGCGGCTGGCTACCCAGACAGGGAGAATGAGCGATCTCTGATATAACCGAAACCACTGAAGCAGAAACAAAAGATCCCGTCTGTGGCATGACCGTCAACCCACGGGAAGCCAGGCATTTTTCCCAACATGCGGGTAAAACCTGGTATTTCTGTGCCGCCCGCTGCCGGGAAAAGTTCGAGAACGATCCCACACAGTATCTGGACGGCTCGCCCACAGAACAAAAGACCCTGCCCGGGGCACTCTTTACCTGCCCCATGCACCCTGAGATTCAACAGCAGGGACCCGGCGATTGCCCGATCTGCGGGATGGCGCTAGAGCCGGAAGAAATCACCGCCGACAGTGAACCCTCGGCAGAACTACTCGATATGAACCGGCGCTTCTGGCTTGGGTTGATGTTGGCGCTACCGGTCTTTATCCTCGAAATGAGCAGCCACTTCTTCCACACCGACAGTCTGATATCACCACAGGTTTCCAACTGGGTGCAATTGCTACTCGCTACTCCTGTGGTGCTGTGGGCGGGATGGCCATTCTTCCAGCGTGGCTGGAATTCCATTTTACGTCGCAACCTGAACATGTTTACCCTGATTGCCATCGGCACCGGAGCTGCCTGGCTATACAGCCTGTTTGCCACACTGGCACCAGATCTCTTTCCTACGGCGTTCCGCCAACAGGATGGTTCAGTTGCCGTCTATTTTGAGGCCGCTGCCGTGATTATCGTACTGGTGTTGCTGGGCCAGGTACTCGAATTGCGTGCCCGGGAAAAAACCTCCGGGGCCATTCGTGCCCTATTGAATCTGGCGCCAACCACAGCGCGACGGCTGGATGACCAAGGCAATGAGGCGACTATCCCGCTCGAACAGGTAAAGGTGGGAGACCGTCTCAGAGTTCGCCCCGGCGACAAAGTGCCGCTGGATGGTGAGGTGCTAGAGGGCCGCTCCAATATCGATGAATCGATGGTGACCGGCGAACCCCTGGCCGCCAAAAAACAGTCGGGTGACACGGTTGTTGGCGGCAGTATCAACGGCCAGGGTTCATTCATCATGCGTGCTGATAAAATCGGTCGGGACACTATGCTGTCACAGATTGTCCAGATGGTGGCCAGTGCCCAGCGTACGCGCGCGCCCATTCAGGGTCTGGCAGACAAGGTTGCCGGGATTTTTGTACCGGTCGTAATCCTCGTTGCCCTCATCGCGTTTATTGTCTGGTCGATATGGGGCCCCACCCCGCCGATGGCATTTGCCCTCATCGCAGCCGTCAGTGTTCTGATTATTGCCTGCCCCTGCGCATTGGGGTTGGCCACACCGATGTCAATCATGGTGGGAGTCGGGCGCGGGGCACAGGCCGGCGTCCTGATTCGCAATGCCGAAGCACTGGAACGACTGGAAAAAGTGGATACCGTGGTGATCGACAAAACCGGCACGCTGACGGAAGGCAGACCTCAGGTAACCGGCATCCATCCTGCTTCGGGCTTTGATCGAGATACCTTACTGCGACTTGGTGCCAGCCTGGAGCGATCAAGCGAACACCCCCTGGCGGAGGCTATGCTGACAAAAGCCGGTGAGCTGGAATTGACCCTGTCCGAACCCGAGGATTTTCAGGCCCTCAATGGCAAGGGTGTCACCGGCAGGATTGAGGGCACACAGATTGTCCTGGGCAATCGTCTGTTGATGGAAGGCGAAGCTATCGATCTGTCAGCCTGCGCCGACAGTGCCGAGGCACTTCGCCATGACGGCGCCACCGTCATTTTTATCGCCGTCAATGGTCAATATGCAGGCTTGTTTGCGATAGCAGATCCCATCAAGGAAACCACTGCAGCCGCCATTCGTGCCTTACAACATGACGGCCTTCGCGTGGTCATGCTGACGGGTGACAGCCGCACATCAGCGGAGGCCATCGCCCGCCAATTGAATATCGATGAGGTAGAAGCCGAGGTTCTACCCGAGGATAAAAGCCTCGCTGTACGCCGCCTGCAGGACCAGAAGCGCATTGTGGTCATGGTCGGTGATGGCGTGAACGATGCACCGGCTCTGGCCAGCGCTGATGTGGGAATCGCGATGGGCACCGGCACCGATGTCGCCATCGAAAGCGCTGGGGTAACGCTGCTGAGAGGTGATCTGATGGGTATTGTCGATGCCTGCAGGCTGTCTCGCGCCACCATGCGCAACATCCGCCAGAACCTGTTTTTTGCCTTTGCCTATAACGCCGCCGGAGTGCCAATTGCCGCGGGCATCCTCTACCCGTTCACCGGATTGCTGTTATCACCGATCATTGCCGCAGCGGCGATGTCCCTGTCATCAGTCAGCGTGATTGGCAATGCCCTGCGCCTGAGAGCCGTCAAGCTCAGCTGACAGGGCATTTTATTCACGGGCTAGAACATCAAGGCCACACCCAGTGACAGGGTAAAATGATCCCGGCGCTCATCGTTATTGTTAGCGATAGAGGACGTGCCGCCGAATTTCCAGTCGTAGCGGAAATCCACATAGGGCGACCATTCCCGGGTAATTTCGTAATTCAAACGCACACCCAGTCGTCCATTGGTCAGGCCCTGACCCAGTGACTGTCGCGCCACCCGCTGAGCGGCCATTTCCAGCCGGTAGTAGGGCTCAATACCCACCCGTTGCGTCACCAGCAGATGGGTGCTCTGTTTCAACCGGGCCGTGATATGGCCGTAGTCGCTGACAAACAGGTGGGCCTGAGTTTTCAGGAAGTAAGGTGCCAGGCCACTGACCCCTAGGGTGAAGTACCCCGTGGAATCGGGCTGGGTATCCAGGCGAATGCCGGTCTGAAAGTCCCAGAATTCGCTGACATTGCGGCTGTACATCGCCCAGAACTCACTCTCTTGCAGAGTGCCCTTGTGCTGTTTGATATCCGTTTTTAGCCACAGTTTGTGCCTGTCGCCACCGATCCAGCCATCCAGTTCAACATCGGTAACACTATTTTCACTACCACCACCGTGCTGTGCCTCGAGCCAAAAAGCGTGAAATACCGGACTTGGATGATGTGCATAATCGGCCCACACAGCTGCTGGCATCAGCAGCATACCCACTAACGCAGAACAACACCGTTGCCTAATGCCCATGATGCTTGCCTCCATGCTGACTAACTTCATGGTCCCCGGATGGAGGGGATTCCTGGCCCGTATCGGATAAGGTAGCGGCTTTCTGTCCAGCCTCCGCATCGTATTCCGCCACCACCAGTTTGGTCATCATGCCAGCGGCCATATGGAACAGCAGGTGACAATGGAAGGCCCATTCGCCGGGCTCGTCTGCTGTCAGCAATACGGAATAGGATTTTCCCGGTGGCACATTCACGGTATGTTTATTGGGCAATCGCTCGGCGGGCTGACCGTTATCCAGCTGGACAAACATGCCATGGAGATGCATGGGATGGGCCATCATGGAGGTGTTTTCAAACGTCAGTTTGACGCGCTCACCATAACGCAGTTGCAGGGGTTTGAAACCTTCGTCACCAAACTTGTGACCATTGATGGTCCAGATGAAGCGCGTCATGGAACCGCCCAGACTGACCACAATCTCCCGCTCCGGTGGACGGGTATCCGTCTGCTGTTGCAAAGACCTCAGATCGGCATAACTCAGGGCCTTATGGCCTGGCGGAGTACCGGCATCGGACCAGCCACTGCCCGCCGAAACTGTATTTTCCTGCTGCGCCATACCGTGATCAGCATGGTCTGTCATGGCAACCTTGCCGGTTCCATCTGCATCATGCGCCTCACCGTGTCCCATACCCATGTCCCCCATAGTCAACAATGCACGCGGACGGGATTCCGGTTCTGGACCTCGCATCCCGTTGCGGGGAGCCAGGGTGCCCATGGCAAAACCGGTGCGATCAATGGCTTCTGCGGCAATGGTAAAGGCGGTGTCGGTGGTCGGTCTGACAAGCACGTCATAGGTCTCCGCCACGGCAAAGCGAAATTCATCTACGGTGACAGGCTCAACATATTGGCCATCTGCCTGCACCACATCCATTGTCAGGCCGGGGATGCGGACGTCATACATGGACATGGCCGAGGCATTGATAAAACGCAGCCGGACAGTTTCGCCGGGATTGAATAAACCGGTCCAGTTTTGCGCCGGTGTCTGGCCATTGATGAGAAAGGTATAGCCACTGACATCCGCGATATCGGTGGGCGACATCCGCATCTCACCCCAATCGGCAGCCCATTGCCAGGCGTCGGCCAGACCGCGGTTGCGCACATCATCCAGAAAATCACCGATGGTGCGCTGGGAGTAGTTGTAATAGTGTGGATCTTTCTTCAAATTCGCCATGATCTGCGAACTGGCTTCTTCACTGAAATCAGACAGCAACACCACATAATCCCGATCCGCCTGAATCAGATTGTGGTCGTCGGGATGTACAATCAGGGCACCGTAGTGGCCATCCTGTTCCTGGGTGCCACTGTGGGCGTGATACCAGTATGTACCGTTTTGCCGAAGCTCAAATCGATAGGTAAAAGTTTCCCCCGGTGCAATACCGGGATAACCGCTGAAGCCCGGCACACCATCCATTGCCGGCGGTAGCAGCAATCCGTGCCAGTGGACCGAGCTCGGCACCTTCATTTTATTGGTAACATGAATCACGGCTGTACCACCTTCAGTGAATTCCAGCACAGGCCCGGGAATGCTGCCGTTAACAGTAATACGCTGTAACGGCTTGCCTGTGATATTGACTGTCTGTCGGTCAATTTCCAGGTGATACTCAGTGATATTGGCGACGGCATTGATGGCGATCATGAACATCCAGAAAGCCGTCAACAGCCTTGAAAATAATGACATTTGTTCAATCCTCAGATGAATTGTCCTGCAGTACCTCGGGGAGGTGTTTTTAACAGCGGACAATCAGCTTCGGGGAGGGCGATCAAGTCGATGGGGACCAGCATTCAGCAGGTTCTGCCGAAGCGGTGTCTGGGCGGGATGATGAGGTAAAGACAACCAGGCGGTCAGGGGATTAATGCCTATCGGCGTCAAATGGCAACCCTGGGTCACGCAATGGCAGATATCAGACATGCAGCTGTGGTTATTACCGTTTGCGTGCTGCATCCCGGCAGGATGCGCGGATTCAGACTCGCAGGGCATTTCTGTACTATGGGATAACTCCGCCCTTTGCGACAGGTCATGACGACTGTCCATACTGGCGTGAGCGGTATTCACCAGCACCGACAAAAGAAAGGCGGTGATGACCCAGAGAGCCCAGTGTGTTTTGGTGACAGACATGGGAATACTATGGCTTGCTGCCTGGCTTTTATCAAGGGGGGCGGCTAGGGGGATGATGCTGAGCCATTGGCTGTTATGGCATCTGTAATCGCCGGTAACTCCTCGCCTACATACTTACTGACGACTATTGCTTCCCTATAATTCAACCTGAAACAAACATTGGAGTATTGGACGTTGCTGGACATCACGAAAAAAATTGCCATTCCCGACGAAGAAATTGAACTGACGGCCATTCGCTCCCAGGGAGCCGGTGGACAGAACGTCAACAAGGTCTCTTCGGCGATACACCTGCGTTTCGACATCAACGCATCGTCCCTGCCCGATGACTACAAGCAACAGCTGCTGGTCACGAGGGACCGCCGGATTAATAAAGAGGGCGTGATTGTGATCAAGGCTCAGCAATTCCGTACCCAGGAAAAAAACCGGCTGGATGCCCTGGAACGCTTGAAAGACGTTATTCTTTCCGCCACTGCAGTCAAGAAAACACGCATACCCACCCGGGCGACAAAAGCCTCCAAAACCCGGCGAGTGGACAACAAAACCCAGCGCGGCAAGACGAAGGCCCTGCGCGGCAAAGTCATCGATTAGAAAAAATCAGATTATTTAATTTATACCGTTGTCCCGACCTCCTCCCATTCAAAAATACCTGCCACCCTGCTCAAAAAACCTGATCTCTCCGAGGGCCCGTTTTTGGACATTCATGGTCAGGACTCCTATGCTTGTCTTTCAATAGAAAAACAGAAGGATCCCGCTATGAGTGAAATTACCAGCTTCTGGAACCAGTACGAAGGCCCTGTTTTGCTCTTCCTGGTGGCCGTTTTATACCTGCTCGTTTTTTATATCGCAGCACGGATTGTCAAAAGCTTGTCACATCGGCTGCTGCTGAAAACCGATCTGGATAACCGGTTCACCCGCACGGTCGGGCTAAATGATGACTTCCCCGTGGAGAAAGTCATCTCCACGACGGCCTTCTGGATCATCATGATCTTTGGCTTTATCTCCTTCTTTGAAAAGCTCGATCTTCAATCAGTGACGCAGCCATTAAATGTGTTGCTGACCGAGATTTTTACCTACCTACCAAAATTTGCTGCAGCACTCGGTCTGCTGCTGCTCGCCTGGGTCCTGGCAGCGCTCGTGAAAAAAGCCATTGAGAAAGGCGCCACACTGGGCAAACTGGACGAGCGCCTCAACAAGCTTGAGCACGATGAGGAAGACAAGGTAACCGTGAGTCAATCTCTGGCTACCGCCGGTTACTGGCTGGTATTTCTGCTCTTCCTGCCAATGGTGCTGAGCGCCTTGCAGATGGAAAGTCTGGTCGCCCCTCTGCAAAGCATGTTCGACAAGCTGTTCAGCTACCTGCCCAATATCCTCTCGGCACTGCTGATCTTCGCCATTGGTTATTTCGTAGCCAAGCTGGTAAGACAGATTGTCAGTAGCCTGCTGGCCGCCTCTGGCATCGACCGACTAAGCGAGAAGTCCGGTATTCAGCAGAAATGTTCCACACTGGTTGGCACACTGATTTACACTTTCATTTTGCTGCTGGTGATTGTGCAATCGCTGGAAGCCCTGAAGATCGCAGCTATTTCCACGCCCGCGCAAAACATGATTGATATGATTTTTGCTGCCGTGCCTGGCATCCTTGCGGCCGTGCTGGTGCTCGCCATCTCTTACTATGTGGGCAAGCTGATTGCCAGTCTGGTGACGGATCTACTGACAGCAGCCGGGTTCAATCAATTAATTGAAAAGCTCGGCTTCAAGATGGGACTGGAGCGTACCCCGAGTCAGTATGCAGGCAGCCTGGTGCTGCTGGGTATTATCCTGTTCGCGATTCTGGGTGCCACTGAGTTACTGAGCTTTGAACCCCTCAGCCAGATTGTGACCGTCATGATCAGTTTCGCCGTTCAGGTACTGTTGGGTGCACTGATTCTGGCTATCGGTATTTTCATTGCCAGAAAAGTACGGCTGTTGATTATCGAGGCGGGAATGCCCTCTGCAGCAGGCAACCTTGCCAGCCTTGCCATCATGTTTCTGACCATTGCCATGGCGCTGCGTCAGATCGGCCTTGCGCAGGACATCATCAATATTGCCTTTGGCCTGATGCTTGGTGCGGTTGCTGTCGGCGCAGCCATTGCGATTGGCCTGGGCAGTAAGGAGATCGCTGGCAGAGAAGTTCAGTCACTGCTGGATCGCGTCAAGAAATAACGGTCTGACCAGTTCTGCAATTACCCACCGGGACAACCCGGTGGTTTTTTTTTGGACGATAAGATAAAAAAGGCCGCTCATAGAGCGGCCCAAAGGGGAAAATAATATCTAGTGATCCTGTGCCTGCCCGGCGCCCTTGGGATAACGCAGGCTTTCCACCAGTTCCTTGATGTGGTCCGGCGCTTCTCTGGTCAACTTCAATGCGATAAAGGCCACCACAAAGTTGAAGATCATGCCCAACGTACCGATGCCTTCCGGGGACACTCCCAACCACCAGTTGTCCGGGGTATTCGCTGCCGGATTAATGAACTTAAAGTAAACAATATAAGCAGCCGTAAACGTAATGCCTGTCAGCATGCCGGCGATGGCCCCCTCCTTGTTCATTTTCTTGTAGAAAATACCCAGAATAATGGCCGGGAAGAAACTGGATGCGGCAAGGCCGAAGGCAAATGCCACCACCTCCGCCACAAAGCCCGGCGGATTGATACCCAGGTAGGCGGCCACGGCTATACCACAGGCGGCAGCAATCCGGGCATAGAGCAGTTCCTGCTTGTCAGTGATGTTGGGCATCAGGTTTCTTTTCAGCAGGTCGTGGGATATGGAGGTGGAAATCACCAGTAGCAAACCCGCAGAGGTCGACAGGGCCGCAGCCACACCACCCGCTGCCACCAGTGCGATCACCCAGGCGGGCAGTTTGGCGATTTCGGGATTGGCCATGACGATAATATCGCGGTCAATCGCCATTTCGTTGCGCTCATCACCGGCATAGAACATCCGTCCGTCGTCGTTTTTGTCTTCCCAGCCAATCAGCCCGGTTTGCTCCCAGTTTTTGATCCACCCGGGGGCCTGCTCATAGGCGACACCCTGACCTTCCGGACCGTTAATGGTCTCGATCATGTTGACGCGTGCGAAAGAGGCGATCGCCGGTGCGGTGGTGTACAGGATAGCGATGAAGACCAGCGCCCAACCCGCGGAAAGACGGGCATCCGAGACTTTCGGCACCGTGAAGAAACGCACGATGACATGCGGCAGACCGGCGGTACCCACCATCAGGGCAAAGGTAATAAAGAACACATCAATCGTGCTCTTGGTCCCCGAGGTGTACTCATTGAAGCCGAGCTCCGTCGACAGGCCATTCAGTTTGTCCATCAGATAGACACCCGACCCGTCGGCAAGCGTGCCGCCAAAACCCAACTGGGGCACAGGGTTTCCCGTCATCATCACGGAGATAAAAATTGCCGGGACCAGGTAGGCAAAAATCAGCACACAGTACTGGGCTACCTGGGTATAGGTAATACCTTTCATGCCACCGAGCACGGCGTAAAAAAAGACCACGCACATCCCCAGTAGGACACCGGTAACGATATCCACTTCGAGAAAGCGCGAGAAGACCACACCGACACCGCGCATTTGCCCCGCCACATAGGTGAACGAAACAAAAATGGCACAGATGACAGCCACCGTTCTGGCGGTCTGGGAGTAATAACGATCACCGATAAAATCCGGCACGGTAAATTTGCCGAATTTTCTCAGGTAGGGAGCCAGGCAAAGCGCCAGCAGCACGTAGCCTCCTGTCCAACCCATCAGATAGACACTTCCGTCATACCCGATAAACGAGATCAGCCCCGCCATGGAGATAAAGGATGCAGCAGACATCCAGTCCGCTGCCGTGGCCATACCATTGGCCACCGGAGGAACCCCGCCACCGGCAACATAAAACTCCTTGGTGGAGCCCGCCCTGGCCCAGATCGCAATACCGATATACAACGCGAAACTGAGACCCACCAGTAAAAATGTCCAGGTTTGAATACCCATACCCATGCCCCTACTCTTCGTCTTCTTGAACGTTGTACTTGCGATCCAGTGCCCGCATCTTCAACACATAAACGAAGATCAGCACCACAAATACATAGATGGAACCCTGCTGGGCAAACCAGAAACCAAGCTTGAAACCGAATAACTGGATGTTATTCAGCTGCTCGACCAACAGAATGCCAAACCCGAATGAAACGGTGAACCAGATCACCAGCAGCGTGATCAGCAACCGCAGGTTCTCCTTCCAGTATGCTTGTGCATGTTCATTAGTTTCGAAGCTCATAAATTTTTCTCCACTCCCGTTGTTTATCTTTTAATAGCGGACACTGCCAAGTTAATCCCGTCGTGTCCCTGTGTCTCTGCAACCTTGGTCTAAGCCGACAAAAAACCTCCCGTTATCGGCCTACTCAAACACGTACTTGCCGGTAAACTGCAGGCGCTTCAGATCGCCATCACTGCCGTTTTCCAGTTCCCGTTTCGCCCTGATGTACTCCATCCCGAACGACAGTTTGTCGGTAGGGGAATAGAACAGGTTAAGTCCGTAGTTGCTGACCTCTTCGGTATTAGTAGTGGCCACATCACCGGCGTTATCTGCCCTTGTCATGGCATAGGAGAGCGTGGTGCGCCATCTGGGTGACCAGAAGTGGCGGTAAGCAATAAAACCACCGGTAACATCCAGTAGATCCAGATCACCATCGGCCTCAACAGCGGCATCGCGAAATGCCTGCAGGGCAATATAGCGGCCGAGGTGACCGTGATTGAGCTGAACCTTCAAATCGTCCCCATTACTGAACTGGTATTTGCCCGACAGGCTCAGACCAAGACCATAGGCATCCTCATCCTGTGTCCCAGTGTCATAACTGATCTGCCGGCCAATGGCAGCGAGGCTGTAGCTGAGATCACCCGCTTTGCCGTCATAACGCAGCGCCAGATCCGGCAGACTGTTGTCATCGAAATTGCTGCTTTCAATACCACCACCACCATCGATCGCACCACTGGAGGGATTTTCCAGCGCCACATGGACGGCACCACCCTTTTCAAACCGGTAACTCCAGCGGGCCTGAGCCTGCCGGTTGAAGATGCCCCCGGAGGTGGGGCCAATGAAGTCGACCGTTTCCGGCAGTACATTCACATTCATGAACGTACTCCAGGTCTGGCCAAACAACAGTGATGCGTTATCGTGGTAATCCCAGGCCAGATAGGCGTGCCGAATTCTGGAATGATTGGCATTGGTGATCCGCTCGTCACCATCGAATGTCAGCAAATCCATTTCGATATGGGTTCGCACATCCCCCATATCGGTGGGCGTTATGGTTTTAAACCAGAACCTCGAGGTCTTTGCCGAACTGTCGAAACGGCTGGCACCACTTTTGCCATCCACCGGGATGGTCGACGGCACCAGAATATCGTCACCGATAGATGCCGTAGCACGCTCCCCGTCGGAGAAACTGCTGCTCATGGCATCGAACTTCACATAACCGCCGTAACTGAATTTGGTGCCGGACAACGGCGCATCGACTTTCTTACTGACCGTCGTGGCCATTTCCTGCTGCTGCTCACCCTGCTCCACAACCAGCTGCTGCAGTCGCGTCACCAGGGTCTCCAGTTGCTCCACCCTGGCCGCCAGCTCCTCATTGGTGGCATTTGCCCAGAGCTGCCCCGAAAAAGCCAGCATCGGCAAAATGACACCTGAAACCGTGGCCATTTTTTTTCTGTTAACCATCACCTTCTCCCAAAAATCCTGTAACGGCGACAGATGTAACGCCGAGGAACTTGTTTGGGTATCCGACCAAGGTCGATTCGGCAGGAAATTTAAGACCAATGTCTAACAAAATAGCCGGGATAAAAGGTTTTTTTGTGAAAAATGAAAATCTTGCCACTAAACAGCACGCGCATTACCATCAAAAAGAAATACCTGCTGAAGCATAAAAATAATGTCGAAATTTATTGTTGCCGATGACCACCCACTCTTCAGAAATGCCATTGCCCAGGTGCTGCAAACTATGGGTGGCGAACAGGAAGTCGTCGAAGCACAGGATATGGCGAGCCTGCAAATCAAGTTGAGCGATCACCCCGATACGGATTTGGTATTACTGGATCTACACATGCCCGGCGCCCACGGATTCAGTGCCCTGGCCTATGTGCAGGGGCATTGTGGCAAGATGCCGGTACTGGTGGTGTCTGCCAATGAAAAGACAGACATCATCCAGCGTGCTTTGGAATTTGGCGCCAGGGGATTTCTGCCTAAATCATCCAGCGTCACGACCATTCTGGAAGCGATTCAGACTGTCCTGCAGGGTGATATCTGGCTACCGCCTGCTCATACGGGATCGAGAGGTTTGACCCTGAACCAGAGTGAACAACAATTGATGGCAGGGATCGCCTCGCTGACGCCCCAGCAATACCTTGTACTGACTATGCTGGCCGAGGGTCTGCTGAACAAGCAGATTGCCTATGAACTGGATGTCACGGAAGCGACCATCAAGGCACATATGACTGCTATTTTCAGGAAGCTGGGCGTGCGTTCGAGAACCCAGGCTGTGCTGGCCATTGGCAAGCTCAACCTGGAAGAATCAACGGGGTCAGAGGAAAACTAGTCAGCTTTCGTGTGGTATCTTAAATCCCTGCGACACTGGAGCGACGTACTAAGCCTCAGTCTCTGAAATTTTCAAACTGGAAAGGCTGGCCAAGATCTGCCCCTTTGATCAGGGCAATGGCTTGCTGCAGGTCATCACGTTTTTTACCGGTAACACGCAATTTCTCACCCTGAATCGCTGTCTGTACTTTTATTTTGGCCTCTTTCACCAACTTGATAATTTTCTTCGCCATTGGCTGATCGATGCCCTGTTTGAAACGCACCTGCAGTGAAAACGTTTTGCCGCTGTGGACAGTTTCCTCTTCCACATCAATAACATAGGGATCCACATTGCGTTTCACCAGATTCTTGCTCAGCATGTCCAGCAGTTGTCGGCACTGGAAATCTGATTCGGCGGTCAGTGTAACCACCTCATCCTTTAGCGTCACATTGGCCTCAACCCCACGAAAATCAAAGCGAGTGGCCAACTCCCGTTGCGTGTTTTCAGTGGCGTGACGAATTTCCACCTGATCCACTTCTGAGACTATATCGAAGGTCGGCATAATAGATCCTGTTGGCTGATATTTCGGGCGACCAGTCTAGCGGCACTGACCGCTCGAGAAAAGTAGCCTGACCACTCTGCAAGGTAACTTCTACATTCAGTCGAGTCCGGACTGCTCCAGGAGTGACGTCATCAGTGCCGCCAGTTGATCAGCGGATACCGGCTTTGCTATCAGTGTATAATCGGCCAGTGCTGCCCGATGTTTGAGGTCATCGGAATCGTCAGCACTGATAATGATACAGGGGGCTGCCTGCCAGGAGGCAGGCAACTGCCTGACCAGTTCAATTCCGGTAAGGTTTTCATCCAGATGATAGTCCACCAGTAAAATCGCCGGGGGAAGCTCACCCAGGAGTGGGGACAGCTCGCCGGGCCCTCTCGCCGACAGGACATGACAACCCCACTGACCCAGCAGACTCTCCATCCCCCTGAGAATTTCCTCTTCGTTATCAATGCAGAGGACACGGACGCCATGCAGCGCCGGTTGCAGCATGGATACCGACACTGTTGGCAGTATTGGGCGACCCGTTTTTCCGTAAGGCACCACAATACTGAAGACAGAACCCTCACCGGGACTGGACCTCACACCGATTTCATGCCCCATTAAATCCGCCATACCTTTGGCGATGGTCAGGCCCAGCCCCAGCCCTTTGTCGACACTGGTCGCACCAGGGCTAAGCCGTTCAAACTCACGAAAAATACGATCGATGGCGCCCGGGGCAATACCCGGCCCTGTATCCCAGACTTCTACGCGTAAACCCCGCGCAGTCCGGCGGCAGCCGAGCAACAAACGTCCACGCCGGGTGTAATGAACCGCATTACTCATAAAGTTCTGCAGAATCCGGCGCAGCAGATGGGGGTCGCTTTCCACCATGACCCGGGAGGTCACAAAATGCAGGGCAATGCCCTTCTCAACTGCCAGCACACCAAACTCGGCGGCCAGATCAGTGAGCAGTTCACCGATACAAAAAGCTTTTATTGCCGGCTGCAACTTGCCACCCTCAAGACCGGCTATTTCCCGCAGGGTGGCAATCAGTTTTTCGGCCGTATCCAGGGATTTCTGGATATGGTTCATCTGCTCCAGAAGCGGCTGGTTATCGGTATTCATCAGCTGCAGTCGGGTTGACGAAACGAAGAGTTTGGCGGCACTGATTGGCTGCAGCAGGTCATGGCTCGCGGCCTGCATGAAACGGCTTTTACTGTTATGCATCTCGCGAACCTCTGCCTCCGCCAGCGCCCGCAACCGGTTTTCTTCCCCCAACGCATGATTCAATGCAGACAGATCCGCGGTGCGCTGCTCAACGCGATGCTCCAGGGTGGCCTTGGCCTCCTCCAGCGCAACCACCACATTTTTATAATCACTAATATCGATGTAAGTAGAGGCAAATCCACCATTGGGCATAGGGTTGCCAACCACCTGAATGGTCGTGCCATTGGGCAAAGTCCGCTCAAAACGGTGCGAATTTCCACTTCTCAGCAGGTCAAGACGGCGTTCCACCTGCCGTTCCAGTGTGTCGGCATCCCGATATAGTCCCCGTCTGGCATTAAATTCATATATTGACCTGATCGGACAGCCCACATAGAGCAATCGTGGGGGATAATCAAAGATCTGCTCGTAGCGTCGGTTCCATGCCACCACCTTCAGATCCGCATCCACTACGCACACACCCTGGGTAATCGTTTCTACGGTGGTTTGCAGCAAGTCCCGATTAAACTGAAGCTGTTCGGACGTGCCACCGACAATCGCCGCCACATCACTGAACTGGAGGGGCTATGTACGTTGTAGCAGACCAATAATGCTCTGTGCCGACGCACTCCCCACGATAGCAGACAGCGCTTTTTCAACCCGCCTGACCGCAAAAAGCGGCGCTCTGTCGTTGTCCAGCAGGCGCTGATGGAAACGGGCCTCGCAACTGCGCCACAGCTCTTCATGCTGCGAACGGCTGATGAAAGACTGTAGTAATTGCCGCAATTGCACTACGCGAACAGGGGATAATTCAAAGTCGTCATCACCGTATAATTGTGGCTGTGGCACGTCGAGAAACACATTCGCCTGGAAGGTATCCCGCTCAGCCGGTTTGACAAACAGTGACACCGAGATATAGATCAGCAGATTACTGCACAGACTCCACCACACACCATGACTCAACGGATCGAGAAAACCGGTACCGAACAGGGATTCGGGCCGCAACCAGGACAGTCCCAATGGGCCGACCGACATCACCGGATGTTGCGGCCCCAGAATCATCGGCACCAACAGGCAGTACCACCAGAACAGAAAGCCGACAGCCAATCCCGCGTAAACTCCCTTGGCATGCCCCCGACGCCAGTAAATAGCGCCCAGCAGTGCCGGGGCCAACTGGGCAAAACAGGCAAAGGAAACCAGGCCGATTGAAGCCAGCTCCTTATCTGCCCCCATCAAACGGTACATCAGCCAGGAACCCAGCAGGACCGTGAGGATACAACCGCGGCGAATCCAGCGCAGATATTGTCCCAGGAATCCTGCCTGACGAAAGTGCTGTTTGCGCCAGCGCAACAGCAGCGGCAGGATAATCTCGTTGGAAACCATGATGGACAACGTCACCGTTGCCACAATCACCATCCCGGTCGCCGCTGAAAACCCGCCGGCGAATACCAGAATGACCAACAGGTCCGAGTGACTCGCCATGGCCAGCTTCAGGACATAGGTATCGGGAGAGACACCGCTATCCCCGAGCAATTGCTGGGCCACCAGTGTGATAGGCAACACCACAGCAACAATCGCCAACAGATAGAGCGGAAACAGCCAGTGGGCCATGTGCAGATCCCGCTCATTCTGAAACTCCACCACCGTCACATGAAACTGCCGCGGCAGGCAGATAATCGCCAGCATGGATAACAGCGTCATGGTGACAAACTGCATATCCAGAGGATTGACCAGCCAGGGCTGAAGCCATGGCTCGCCGCTGACGGCGGAATCGCCATCAACTGCAGTAGCCATCATCAAGGCGAACACGGCCAGCGCAATTAACGCCAGCAATTTGATGATGGATTCCAGTGCCAGGGCTGACATCATACCGCGATTGCGTTCTCGTCCCTCGATGTGCCGGGTGCCGAATACCATGGCAAAAACCGCCAGCAAACAGGCCGTAATGAACGCGTTATCTGGTTGATAGACACCCATTGTTCCGGTCGCAATGGGCCCTGCCAATGTATCCCAGGCAATGGATACAGCATGCAGCTGCAGGGAAATGTAAGGCATCGAGCCAGCCACAGCCACCAGTGTAACCAGTGCCGCCAGAAGCTGCCGTTTACCGTAGCGGGCACCGATAAAATCCGCCAGAGAAGTCGTTTTCTGCCTGGACCCCGCCTTGACCAGTTTGCGCAGGATGGGCATGCCGAGAACAAACACCAGCATGGGTCCGAGATAGATGGGCAAATAGGCCCAAGTCTGGTGGGCCGCTGTGCCCACTGCACCAAAAAATGTCCACGAAGTGCAGTAAACCGCCAGCGTCAGACTATAGATATACGGATGCAGGCGATTGTGCCAACCAGGGTGACGCTCTGACCAGAGTGCCACCAGCACCAGAAGCGAGACACAGCCAAGGGCTACCAATAGCAAAGTGGGTTGCGAAATCATGATGTCCGGTTCGGTCATTGTTGGCGATCATCCAGGCAGCAGAAACATGCTGTCTTTTGAAACTCTCCCACACAGGTATAAGAAAGATTCAATGATTTCCCCAAAGGTTGCAAGTGACCGAAAAGGATCAACAATCACATTTCAACAATAGAGGACGCAACATCGCGATCAAAGAAATCAACGTGCGAAAGGCTTCACCTATAATAACGGCTGTCGTCCTGCACAGTGTCGGGGGCGCTTCGCCACAACGATGATGTCGTCGTGTTTCTCGTTTTAGATGATCAATGAGCGGAGAGTCAATCAGGTTCAGAAGCGAAACAGGCAGCCATTGCTACACGTCTGATGGCAGAGAAAATTAAGCCCGAAGCGTTTATTCGTTATTTTGTCGCAGTCAAAAACAACTGGCCGACTATTTATTTTTATCGTTTATGTTGAACAGCATCTTGAATTTGTATCAAACAACAAAGACTTTATCCTCGGTGTCATTTTTTGCCTTATACATCGCCTGATCCGCGCGGTGCAATGCGGTCACTGGGGTATCGTCATCCCGCACCTCTGTAACCCCACAGGAAATGGAGACATCCAGTGGCTTGCCGTTATTATTAAAACCTGCCTTGCGAATTTTGTCGCATGCATCTTTGGCAAACACCTCTGCCCCTGTTATATCCGTATCCGTCAGCAGCACCACAAACTCATCACCTCCATAACGGGCAACAACGTCTGAGGTTCTGGCCCGGACTTTCAGTGTTTCCGCTACCTTGACCAACACCGTATCGCCGGCGTTATGACCAAAGGTGTCATTAATCTGTTTGAACTTGTTACAGTCCACAAATACCAACGATAAAGGTGCATTTATTCGCTGCTTTCGAGAAAACTCCTCAACCACCCGTGCCTCATAACCACCCCGGTTGTACACGCCGGTCAGCGGATCTTTCATCACCAGATCCAGGCTATTCCTCACTTCGCTACGGAGCTTGGTGGTTTCCGACTCCATGCTCCTGACCTGCCTGGTAAGCCCCTTGATCTTCTGCTTGCTTTCCTGGTGTTGTTTGCGCTCTGTTTCAAGGTAGCTGGCCACTTTTGCAGAGAGATTGACCAATCCACTTTCCACCGTTTTTTTCAACACATCAAGGTCATTTTCATCAACGGCTTTACCGATCACCTGCACGTCATCATTGACTGCTTTTTCCAACGTAGCCGCTCTCTCAAACGATTCCTCACCATCAGTAATCACCGAAAAAATGACTTCTTCAACACTTTGCAATTTAGTGTGTAAATTTCCAAGGAAACTCTGTGTTGTAAGGCGCTCCTCATTAACCTTGCCAGTGAGTTCAGATAACAGATCGATCACCTCATCAAGCACCGATCCCAGCGATTCGACAGATTCAGACTCAGACAACTGTTCTTTCAGCCACTTGGTTTCTGAAGGACTACCATTCAAGACATCCATGTGGGAGATGATCTGATTCAACAGATCAGTTGCCCTCAATAAAAAGCCGTCCAGTTGCTCATTTGATTTGTCATCTTTTTTACTACTTTTCTTATCGAACCAGCTGAGAACTTTGCCAGAGGAACTCTTTTCCTGAACCTTGTGAGAAGTAGCGGTACGAAGCAAACGAAACACATCCCGCAGATACTGGAGCTGCTGATCAACCTGGGGAGCTTTGGCCATCTGACTGGCGAGATAGTCGAGTTTGTTTCGGTAGGACTGATCGACATTGAGAGACTTTATGCTTTCAGCAAAATCCGTCGCGTAATGGCTGGTCAAGGGTACGTGCAAATCGGCTGGTGGGTTCTGTTCAAGAGTGATCATATGCCGGGCCAACTGGTCCGATAGGCGATCGAGTTCAGCCCCCTCATCACCATCTTTGATCGCATGGCGAAGTTTTTTTAACAGTCTCGCCAAATCGGGATCCTGGGAATCAGCCAGGTGGGTTAATCTGATACTCAGTCTGCTTAGGGAGGACTCACGATCCATTGAACAATCCTGTGCTAGTAATTATTTAAAATCAGTATTGCACGCAAAAAACCTGACGGTGACATCAATTTAACTGTGAAGGGCGCCCTATAGTATTATAAAAAATTAATCGTAGGTATCTATTAATCCGTTGAGGCGATAGACGTGAGCAAGAACTTCTGCTATTGCCAGGTAAAGGTTTTCCGGAATTTCATCCCCCAAGGGCACATTGATCAACACACTGACCAGTTGTTCATCCGATATGAGGGGCACCTCATACTGGTCAGCAACATCAATAATTTGCTTTGCGATAAACCCCTCTCCCTTGGCAACCACCGTCGGTGCTCCAGTACCGCTATAGGTTAAAGCTGCAGCCTTCGAAATACTTCGATCAGTTTTTTTTGAAATGGTCATATCTTTTCATCCACACAGCTACTGTGTATCGCACTGTCTGAAGTCTCTTCGGTTGAACCCCGCCGACACAATATGGTGCCTGTTTCGAGGCCACGACTTTCAAGGGATGAACGCAATAAATCGATCTGATCATTCATCAACTTGAACGTATCAGGGGAAGCTGCGTAAGTCACCACCGACAGTTTCTTACCAGAAAAAAAGAGTTCGGCCTCCACATGGCCTAGTTTTGGAAATTCCATTCCCAGGCGCACTTTCCAGCCCTGAGACTGTTCATCTTCTGACGACCGACTTTCGTCACTGCCTATTGAAATAAACAATGTCTGATAACCATCGTTTATTTTCACTGGCAATTCGAAAGCCCAGCGATAACCTCCGGTTTCTCGAGCTTCACCGGCTTGCATCTGGGCAAGTGTCATCCTCGCCAGTGCGCCTTCTAATTTTTGATGAAGTTCAAACAGGCCGTCTGAATCCATACTTCTCGAACTGGATCCCGTAGTTTCCTGCTGAAGCTTTACCCTGGCAAGAATGCGCAATAATTCGGCTTTGAGATCACCTTGGGGCAATACGCCTCCCATCAACAGCAACTGCTTTAAATGAGCCTCCAGAAATAACCCGGACTGATTAAGCGCTTGTTTTAGCAACTTTGGATCAGCGAGCTGTCGGGCATCGACGGCAAGGCGCTGGATTTGAGTCTGCTCAGTGGGACGAAACCCCAGCAGCGACAGAATATTGACGCCCTGTGCGGTATTGAACAGCAGCCGGAAAGGTTCTACCACTTCGCCCTGGCGAGGCACGAGAAGTTGAAGCTGGCCAGCCATTGCGGAATTCGGATGGGTTGAGAGAGGAACGGTCGTATTGATAATTTTAAGGGTTGGTACGGGATCAAGACGATTGATCTCCAGCGACAACTGCGCCCCTTTCTGGACAGGAATATCAGCTGTTGCAGTCACTTGATGGCCAGCAATTCGGAGGATCAGATCACCCGAGGGAGTCTTGTCCGTGACCAGGGCCTGAAGTACCTGACCCACCTGCCACGACTTCAACCAGAGACCAAAATTTTTCTGATCTATCCTGGCAGCGGTAAGAGCTAACTGTAGTTCATCCATTGGCGACCATTACCGGCACGCTTCATGCATAGAATGTTTGCCTAAGCATAGCACTGTTGAGCTCAAAAGATGACCGATAAAGACCTTAATCTTTCGCTGGATCAAAGCCTGTTAAAGCCTCGGAGAGAAACCGATCAGCGGGACACACCTGCAGACACGGCTCAGACACCACCAGAAACAGACTTGACAGCAGATCACCACGGTCTCAACCAACAAAAAACAGAACGACCCCGACAAACGGAGTGGTTGTTGATCGCAGTTCTGGCCAGCAATCTGTTGCTGGTTATCACCATTATTTTTCTGCTCACCCAACAACCGGACGCAAACAATTCAGCCGACAAACTCGCACCGGCAGAGGATAGCAACAGGTTGTTACTGGAAAGCAAAATGGACCAAATGGACCAAATGGACCAAATGGACCAAATGGACCGACAGTTTGAGCAGTCCATTGGTCAGTTGAACCAACAACTTGAACAACTTCAGGTCTCACTGCTGGACCAGCAGCGCCAGCAAACCTCGGCACTACTCGACCTCAGCGAAAACATCGAGCAAAAAGGCGGTAATCTCAAAAAAGAGAGCACTGAGACAACAGCCAGCGCTCACTGGCATGTCAATGTAGGCACCTTCTCCACCAATGAGGCTGCTACACAACTGAAAAAACAGATTGACGCTATCGGCTATCAAGCCGAAATCAACCATGTGTCACTGGATGAAAAAATTGTTTACCGGGTACAATTGCCCGGCTACAAGGACCGGGAAACCGCAGAAAATGCGGCCCGAGAAATCATGGATAAAACCAATTTAAACGGATTGTGGGCATGGGAGGGGAAGTAACCTCTGCCGATTTATTCCGAACAGACCTGCAAAAATTGAAATTAATTCGGGAAAACTCTCCACCTGATCAAAGATATGAGTTTTACTCTTTACAGTTACCAATGCGAACACGAGAATGATGCCAGTTTTTAGATTGGCCAAGATAACGTTATTTCAAGAGGTATGACTATGGATTTGGCAACACTGCTAGGGCTGGTGGGTGCTATGGCGATTGTCACAGTGGCAATTCTGTCGGGTGGCTCCGCACTGGTCTTTTTCAATCTGCCAGCCATACTGATCGTACTTGGCGGCACCTTTATGGTGGTGATGGTCAAGTTCTCCCTGAAGCAATTTTTCGGTGCTTTCAAAGTTGCCACCAGGGCTTTTTTTGCCAAAACGGATAAACCCGAAGATATCATTGCACAGGTCGTTGAGCTTGCAAATATAGCTCGCAAAGAAGGCACACTGGCACTTGAAA
This sequence comes from uncultured Porticoccus sp., assembly GCF_963975625.1. Lineage (NCBI taxonomy): Bacteria > Pseudomonadati > Pseudomonadota > Gammaproteobacteria > Cellvibrionales > Porticoccaceae > Porticoccus > uncultured Porticoccus sp. The sequence continues at coordinate 51,505 of NZ_CAXBHS010000008.1, read as the reverse complement.
ATCAGGAAATTGAAAATGAGTTTCTGAATCAGGGAATTCAGATGCTGATCGACGGCAATGACCGGGCAGTGATTAGTACTGTCATGAAGCAAGATATGATTCAGACCATTGACCGGCATAAATGGGGTGCAAAAGTATTTAGTGCCAGCGGTGATGTGGCACCCGCCATGGGCATGATAGGGACACTGATTGGGCTTGTACAAATGCTCTCGGCAATGGATGACCCAAAAGCCATTGGTCCCGCAATGGCCATTGCCCTGCTGACTACGCTTTATGGCGCCATGTTCGCCAACATGGTGGCACTGCCAATCGCAGACAAACTCAACTTGCGAAAATCGGAAGAAGGCCTGATAAAAGCCATATGCATAGACGGCGTGCTGGCCATCCAGGAAGGTCAGAACCCCCGTATTATTGAGGCCATGCTCAAAGCCTACCTGGAGCCGAAGAAACGCAAGGAAGAGCCTCCTGAAAGTGCTGCTGCCGAGGCAGCATAAATGATCGAATACGAAGATGATGACGAGGGTCCGCCGGGAGCACCCGCATGGATGGCCACTTTTGCCGATCTGATGTCCCTGTTAATGTGCTTTTTTGTATTACTGCTGTCTTTCTCTGAACTGGATGTTCAAAAGTACAAACAGATTGCAGGCTCCATGAAGAATGCATTTGGTGTGCAGAACCAAGTGAAAGTGATGGATATTCCCAAGGGAACCAGCATCATCGCACAGGAGTTCAGCCCAGGCGAAACCCGACCAACCCCCGCAGAAACCATCAACCAGATAACCGCCGACACCACCAAACAGTCACTCAGAGTGGGCAATCCTGAAGCCCCTGAGCTGGATACCAAAAAGCTGAGCGAGGAACAAACCAAAGCCCTGCTCGAAGAGAAACTCAAAAACCTGATTGCCGACACCAAAGCCGATGCCGACAAACTGAGAGAAGTTCTAAAAAAGGAAATTGACGAAGGAAAAATCGATATTGATAACGATGGTCGGGCTATTACCATCCGAATTCGCGAAAAGGGCTCTTTTCCCTCTGGGTCTGCAACGTTGCATCCGGATTTTATTCCGGTCATGGTTACTCTCCGCAAGGCACTGAAAGATATTACCGGGAAAATTGCTGTCGAAGGACATACTGATGATGTACCTATCACCGGCAGCCGATTCCGTTCCAACTGGGATCTCTCTTCATCCCGCGCTTTGTCTGTCACCCATGAACTGATCGAAGGTGATGAGCTTGATGACGACCGGTTTATGGTCATTGGCCGTGCAGACACCCAACCATTTCAGGGCAACACCTCGCCACAGAGTCGCGCCCAGAACCGGCGGGTTGAAATAGTCATCCGTCAGGGACTGGATAAAGCGACTGCTACCAGTATCAACGATATTCAAAAAGCCAACCCTGACCTTCTAAATACACTAAATCTTGGCGATGCAGCTGTGCAAAGCCTGCAATAGGAAAAACCCGAGAAAACCACTCATGAAACAGGGAACCGAGCGCAGAAATTATTATCGCATTGACGACACAATAGGCCTGAGTTACAGACAGCTCAATACAGCTGACAGCCATTCAAGCGTCAACCCCAGTCACAAAGAGATGCCACTGACAGCTTTGCTCGCCGAAATTGACAGGGAGTTCAACCAGACAACCAATCTTCTGTGGCAGGAAAATCCGCTCGTTGCCCAGGCGCTGGGATTGCTGAATAAAAAATTGTCGATGGTCGCTGCACTCAACCTGAGCGAAAATTCGACAAGCATCGATTCCTATGAAAATATCATGGTTAATATCAGCGGTTGTGGCATGGCGTTTGATAGCCCGTCAGCGATTGAACCATCCACACGACTTGCACTGACAATTGTTCTGAAACCTGCCAACAGTCGCCTTGAAATGCTGGCGACCGTGGTGGATTGTACTCCGATCAATCAGACTGGCGAGGACACCCACCGGATTAGAGTACAGTTTCTGGAAAATGGTACAGCCCAGGAAGAGTTGATCCAGCATATTGTACAGCGCCAATGGTCAACACCGAGAGAACCCTGAAACCTGTCAGTACGTGGCCTTCACAATACATCCACAGCCACTAACAGCGCTCGTCCACGTTACTTCCCAGTCTGGACTGCTTCTTTTTTTTTACGGCCTGTTTTTCGGAAAAAATCTGGTCATCTTTTGGCTTTTGCTCGCTCTCTTCCTTTCCCACTACAGGCCGGCTTTTTGATACAGAGCTTATTTTATTCAATCTCACTGAATCGACCATATCGATTCTCCCACAGGGCTTATCGCATTATTTATCGCTATGATTTTCCTTTTTTTGTCCAGCAACGTCTGATACTTTCCCGATAGTTAAGGATAATACAGGTACCTGTCAAGATACCTCAGGTTCCCGCTTGATCCTTTAACATCTCAAACTCGTAAATTCTTTGATCCTGGCGGTTTGCCATTGAAGCCACCACTACTATAACCACACGACGATTCTTGGCTCGTCCTGTTTCAGTGGTGTTCTCAGCAATTGGGCGAAATTCACCATAACCGATAGCAGCCATTCTGGAGGCGGCAATGCCATTGCTTTCAAAAAGCCTGACAACTGCTGCCGCACGGGCGGTGGAAAGCTCCCAGTTCGAAGGAAAAATCACCGTATTGATAGGCTGATTATCTGTAAAACCCTCCACATGAATCCGATTGGGTAACTCTCTGAAAATTTTTGACAGTTTTTGAAGCACAGGTATTGAAGCGGGAACCAGATCACTGCCGCCACTGGGAAACAATAGACTCGACTTTATCTCTACCTCCAGCCAGAATTTATTGCGCTTGATGTTGACAATTTCCTCATCTATCAGAGAATCGAGTTGCTCCTCCACATGACCAGCCATCTCATCCACTTCTTTTTCCGCGGCATTAAAAGCTTTTTGCATGATGATATCTTCAGGGGAGAACTCCATCGCCAACGGGTCACTATCGTCGGCTGGCGAGTCCTGATCCTGGGGCAACATGGGTGTAATAATTGGCGCGGGATTGGCTGAAACATCCATGACCTGATCGGGCATCATCAGTGGAGATCGCACCAATTGCCCAATTTGAACCGGTTCAAGAGATGACTTCGGTTGGCGGAAAGCCGACACCATCGAGCTGGAAAGAACCCGGTATTTACCTTCATTAACAGACGAGATGGAATACATGACCACAAAAAAAGCGAATAACAGAGTGATAAAGTCAGCATAGGAAACCAACCACCGCTCGTGATTTTCATTCTCTTGATGCAGTTTTTTTCTGGCCATGGCCTAGGTCAGATACCCTTCGAGTTTGCTCTCGATGGACCGGGGATTCTCTCCCTCGGCTATGGCTACCATGCCATCCACCAGCATATCCCGATATTGGACCTGGTCATTCACCAACATTTTGAGCTTGTTCGACATGGGTAAAAAAAAGAAATTCGCCAACCCCACCCCGTAAATTGTGGCCACAAATGCAACCGCGATACCAGGGCCAAGCAGTGACGGATCAGACAGGTTGTTCATCACGTGTATCAACCCCATCACGGCCCCGATAATGCCAATGGTGGGAGAATATCCGCCCATCGCTTCATAAACTTTGGCACTGTTCATCTCATGTGCGGCAAAACTATCGATCTCGACTTCAAGGATTTTTCGAATGTCATCGGGCTCATTACCATCGACCAACAGCTGAAGTCCCTTCCTGGTGAACTTGTCTTTTTCCCTGTCTGCCACCGCCTGTAATCCCAGCAGCCCTTCTTTACGAGAAATTTTGCTCCAGTCCACCATCTTCTTCATGATGTCAGAGCGCGCCATGGGTGGAGGGAAAAAAATCCATCGAAAGCGCTTTAAAGCATGCAGGAAGATATGCAGGGGAGTCTGGACCAGAGTGGCACCGAGGGTACCGCCGAAAACAATAATAAAAGCCGTTAACTGAATCAGCGAGTCAGTATGCCCGCCTTCCAGCATATTGCCGCCGATCACTGCAGCCAGAGACAGTATGACACCAGCCATGGTAAGGAAATCTACGGATCGACGCCCAGCAGCCATTCAGCGCGCCCCTACCCTGTCCACTCGCACAACTGACCTCTGATCCGGGCCAGTGCCTGTCCGTGAACCTGGCAGACCCGCGACTCAGAAATGCCAAGAACTGCCCCGATCTCTTTCAGGTTCAACTCATCTCCATAGTAGAGAGACATCACCATTTGTTCTTTTTCTGGCAACTCAGTAATCGTCTGGGCCAGTGCGGCCCGAAATCCCGCATCAGCCATTCTGGCAAAAGGATCACTGTCCCCGGATGCCGCCCCCTCCTGCTCGATATCCTCCAGGGACATCATCCGGCATGTGGCGAGTTCTCCTGCCATTTCCTGATAATCGGACAACTCCATCTGTAGTTCCCGCGCAATTTCCACATCCGAAGCCGGACCAGTCAGACGCGCCTCTGCAGACCGAATAGCGGAGGAAACCCGCTTCATTTTTTGCTGAACCGAGCGCGGCACCCAGTCGTTACGTCGCACCTCGTCCACCATGGCACCCTTAATACGAATGGCTGCGTAGGTAGAAAAACTGGCGCCCAATGAGGCATCGTAGCTTTCCCTTGCCTGTAATAGCGCGATCAGACCAACCTGGAGCAGGTCGTCCAGCTCGACTGTGTTCGGCAGCCGGGCAATCAGATGCAAACCGATTTTCCTGACCAGCGGCAAATGTGACTGAAGAACAGCCTCCATACTCGACCGCTGTTCCTGGGCATAAACCGTCGCATCAGGCATGATCAAGCATCCAGCGCCAGGTTGCCGCAACTGATCAGGCGCTCGACAAAAAATCCCAGGCCCCCTGTGTCCGAGCCCGTTTTAAAGCGGTCATCAACTGTGACTGCCAGCCTGTTCAGCGCAACCGCAGACTGACTGCGGGGATATGCCTGTACAACAGCTGCCTGCTGTTGGACGGCCTTTCGCAGGTAATCGTCTCGAGGCACAGCACCCAGGTAACCCAGATGCACATCCAGAAAGCGGTCGGTGGCTCGCAATATTTTTTCGTAGAGCTGGCGACCCTGTACAGCACGGTCAACCATGCTGGCGACTACCTGAAAACGTTTAACACCGCATTCACGATTCAATACTTTAATCAGGGCATAGGCATCTGTGATCGATGTGAGCTCATCACAGATCACCACTAAAATTTCCTGGCAGGCGCGGGTAAAGTTCAGTACACCGCTGTCGATTCCAGCCGCAGTATCGACAATTAACGTATCCACGGGGATCGTCAACTCACTGAAAGCACGGATCAAACCCGCCTGCTGCTGGGGCAACAGGGAAGCCATCTCGGCCACCCCGGATGAAGCCGGCACAACGCGAACTCCCCTGGGGCCGTCCACCAGAATCTCCTCCAGCGTGCGCTCACCGGAAAAAACGTGCTGAATGTCGTACTTTGGTTTAAGCCCCAACGCAATATCGACATTTGCCAAACCCAGATCGGCATCAAACAACAGAACCGAACGATCCAGAGCCGCCAGGCTCACCGCAAGATTGATCGCGATATTGGTTTTTCCCACCCCGCCTTTGCCACTGGTGACGGCAATGACGTTAACAGGGGATGGCGAAGCCATCTTTTGCAGACCTTCAGCTTGATTAAACATGGGATACCTAAACTGCGACCGAGTTGGTCATGGGGGTTTTATCCAGTTTCCGATCAATCGATCGCTCTTCTGCTTCCATTAGATCCACTGCCTTGCCCATCAGGTATTCCACCCGGGCAGGAGCGATATCTTCAGGGACTTTCTGGCCTGCACTGACGTAGGCCAACGGCAGATTGTTCTTGATAACCAGATCAAGCAGTCCACCGAGACTGGAGGATTCATCCACTTTGGTCACCATGGCGCCAGCCAGTGCCTGACGACCAAATACCTGGATCAACTCTTTCAAAGAACCGGATTGCGCCGTGGCAGAAAGTACCAAATACGCATCGATGTCATAACCTACAGATTTCAGCGTATTGAATTGCTCATAAAGACGGATATCCCGTTGACTCATGCCCGCAGTGTCGATCAGCACCAGTTTTCGGGAGGAGAGTTGGTCGAGTGCCGCCTTCAGCTGGAAGCCGTCTGTTGCCACAATCATCGGAATACCCAAATAACCGGCAAACGTTTCGAGCTGTTCCTGCCCGCCAATCCGGTAACAGTCAGTAGTAATCAGTCCGACCTGTTTGGCACCGTGACGCATCACAAATCTGGCAGCCAGTTTAGCAATGGTGGTGGTTTTACCCACACCGGTTGAACCAACTAACGCGACCACACCACCATCGTTGAGCAGGCTGTCACCGGTCACCCGAATTTTCCTGGAAAGCATGGTCAGAGATTTTTTCCAGATGTCTTCAAGATCACCTTTGGCCGGCAGCCGATCGACGACGGCACCGCTGAGCCAGCGGGACAGGCCGAGCTTCGTCAAACGGCTAAACAGTGCCGCCTTTACCGAGGGCTTTTCAGCCATTTCTCGCCAAGCCAATTGAGCCAGCTCGCCTTCAAGCAGGCCACGGAGGTTTCCCAGTTCCCGCTGCAAATCTCCCAGTGTTGGGGTGTCGGGTACGGAGCCTGTTTCCGGTTCAGTAAACCGGGGCTTTGGGGACTCCTGAGGATTGAGATCGCGCTCGTCAAAGTCCACTGCTGCCACCAGTTCGATTTGATCGCCAACGTTTTTGCTGGACAGAATGACCGCATCCGCACCCATCTCGGCGCGAATTCTGGCCATGGCACTGCGGCTATCCTTATCGACAAAACGCTTGATCTTCATGCTGCTACTTCCTCACTAATCACTAATCTTCTGAAACGGCATCAGGGCCAAAAGCCGATCCGGTTAATCAACCATTGAGCTGGTTATTGCCAATCGTGGCCACCACTTTAATATTTTTACTGGCGGGGATTTCTTCATAGGCGAGGATATAAAAATTACCTATTCGACCCCGCAGCAAACGCGACAGGAATAATCTCACCTGACTGGCCACCAGCAATACCGGGTTTTTACCCTGGGCTTCAATTTTTCCGGAAGCGGCAACAATTTGCCCGATAACATTTTCAACCAGTGCAGGTTCAAGCCCGCCGGCATTCCCCTGTACTGCACCTTGCAATATCTGTTCCAGCTGTGAATCAAACACCATTACAGCCATCTCATCCCCTACACCATTAGCGGTCTGGAAGATTGTCTTGCCCAGTGCAATGCGAACCTGACTGGTTAAAGCGTCAGGATCCTGACTCTTTGCACCGTGTTCTGCCAAAGCTTCGGCGATTGTCTTCACATCCCTGATCGGGAGGCCTTCCTCCAGCAGGTTCTGCATCACCTTGGTCACCACACCCAGCCCCAATGGCTTGGGCACCAGGTTTTCCACCAGTTTTGGCGAAGTCCGGGACAATTTGTCCAGCAACTGTTGAACACCATCCTGCCCCAACAACTCCTGGGCATTGTTCTTGATCAGTTGACTCAGGTGCGTGGCGATCACTGTGCTGCAATCCACCACGGTAAAACCCATCGCCTGGGCATCATCCCGTTGGGAACTGTCGATCCAGACGGCATCGAGTCCAAAAGTGGGGTCTTTGGTCGCCGTCCCCTCCAATTCCCCGTAAACCTGGCCGGGGTTAATCGCCAGCTCCTTACCGGGAAACACCTCGCCCTGCCCGACTATCACGTCGTGAAAACCAAGGCGGTATTCGTTGGGAGAAAGATCCAGGTTGTCGCGAATATGCACTGAGTGCACCAGAAAACCGAGCTCCTGGGACAGCTTTTTACGGACACCCTTGATACGGGTCAGCAATTCACCACCCTGTTTTTTGTCCACCAGTGAAATCAGTCGGTAACCCACCTCGAGGCCTATTTCATCCACCATTTCCACATCGTCCCAACTGAGGTCCCGTGACTCGGCAGGCTTTTCAGCAGGAGCTGGTTCGTCAGGAAGCAACTCAACTTTTTGCCGCTGTAATTGCATATAAGCCAGTGCGCCAAGCAAACCGGCCAGACCCAGAAAGACCAGGTTGGGCATTCCCGGCACCAGCCCCATGGTGCCGATCAGTGCAGCCGTCACAAACAGCACTCTGGTGTTACTGAATAACTGGGTTAATACTTCCTCGCCCATATCCTGTGAGCTCGACACACGGGTGACAATAATGGCCGCAGCAGTGGACAGCAGCAGTGACGGGATCTGTGCTACCAAGCCATCACCAATGGTGAGCAGAACATAATTGTGGGCGGCCTCGCCAGCGCTGAGATCGTGTTGCAACACCCCTACGGAAAAGCCGCCAATAATATTGATAAACAGAATCAGAATGCCCGCCACGGCATCCCCACGCACAAACTTGCTGGCACCGTCCATGGCACCATAAAAGTCCGACTCCTGAGAGACCTCCTGACGGCGGAGCAATGCCTCGTCCTGGGAGATCAGCCCGGCATTCAGATCTGCATCAATGGCCATCTGCTTGCCCGGCATGGCATCCAGGGTAAACCTGGCGGTCACCTCCGAGATTCGACCAGCACCTTTGGTGACCACCACAAAATTGATAATGACCAGAATGGCAAAGACAACCAGACCGACGGCGTAGCTGCCACCAACCACAAACTCCCCAAATGCCTGAATCACTTTGCCGGCAGCACCGGTACCCTCGTGCCCCTCCAGCAGAACAACCCGGGTTGAAGCGACGTTCAACGCCAGTCGCAATAATGTGGCAATCAAAAGAACCGTGGGAAAGACGGCAAAATCGAGAGGCCGTCGGGAATAAACCGAGGCCAGCAGGACAATGATGGCCAGCGCGATGTTGAAGGTGAACAGCAGGTCCAGCACAAACGCTGGCAGCGGTAATACCATCATTACCAGCATCATGAACAGCAGCACGGGTGTACCCAGACCGGCCAGGGAAGAGAAGCTGAAGCCGCTCTCGGATGCAGTGGTATTGGTCATTTTATTCATGATCGCCTATCTGATCCTCGCTAGTTTGATCCCGGTATTCATCCGGGACCCACAAGTCTTCCGGCGGGGCCACATACTCGGTACTGGGTGCCCGTTTCAGTTGATAGACATAGGCCAGCACCCTGGCCACAGCGAGATACAGGTTCTGCGGAATTTCCTGACCGATATCAGTGCTGGCATAAAGGGCGCGTGCCAATGGGGGCGCAGAGAAGATAGGCACATCAACCTCCTCTGCCAGAGTGCGGATTCTGAAAGCGACCAGGTCCCGGCCTTTTGCCACCACCATTGGCGCCGCTCCCGGTCGACTATCGTATTTCAGGGCCACAGAGAAATGGGTCGGGTTGGTAATCACCACGTCGGCTTTGGGCACATCCTGCATCATTCGCCCCTGGGAAATTTCACGCTGCAGGGAACGGATACGACTTTTCACCTCGGGCTTGCCCTCGGTTTCCTTCATCTCATCACGCACTTCCTGGCGCGTCATTTTCAGTTGCCTGTTGTGGTCCCACAGGGAAAATGGCACGTCGAGAATCACTATAAAAATCAGACTGAAGCTAAGTAAAATCAGACTCCATAACAGCAACGATATACTTTCACTCATCGCCAGAGCTGGAGGACGGCTGGCTAATAACAGAATTTCTTCACTGTACTGATAAAAGAGAAAAACAGTCGCACCAATCACCAGGAAAAACTTAAACAGCGTCTTCACCAGCTCCATCAAACCTTTCGCGGAAAACAGCCGTCCAATACCTTTGACAGGATCCAGTTTTTCAAACTTGAAAGCCATTGCCGAAACACTGAACGACCAGCCACCCATCAATAAAGGACCGGCAAAAGCGCCAATCACCGTCACGCCGAAAAAAGGCACCAAAACCATTAGTGAAGACATCATCAGATCGCCGAAACGCACTGTGATCATCGACGTGTTAAAGGCAGTTGCGCGATCAAAACTGAGCGACTGCTCGACTAATAATGCAAACTCGCCCGTCAACGTAGATCCCATTATCAACATGGCGAAGGCACCCACCAACAGCGACAGCATGGTATTCAGCTCACGGGATCGGGGAACCTGGCCTTTTTTTCGGGACTCCTGTTTGCGCCGTTCCGTCGGCTGTTCGGTGCGCTCCTGTGATGCCTGTTGATCTTCTGCCATACCTACCTAGCGAAACAATTCGAAAGCATGAGCAAGTCCGCTATCAAACATGTCGATCAACAATGAAAATATTGCCGGCATCGACAGCAGAATAAACACGAACCCCGCCATAATGGTGACGGGGAAACCGACTGCAAAAATATTTAATTGTGGGGCAGCGCGAGTAATCACACCAAAGGCCAGATTAATCAGCAGCAAGGCTATCAGGGTTGGCAACGCCAACAGCAGTGAACTCAAAAACATCTGGCTGGCCCAAAGAACCAGATTCAGGGCAATTTCAGAATCCCACCCGGACCAGCCCACCGGCAAAAGGACGAAACTGTCTGCCAGAACGGCCAGCAAAATCAGGTGACCGTCGATCGCAAGAAAAATCAGCGTTGCAAAAATCAGGTAGAGCTGGCTCAACACCGGTACCTGGACACCATTCTGCGGATCGACAGCCATGGCGAAACCCAGTCCCATGGTGACCGCCAGCGTCTGACCGGCGATCACCACCGCGGCAAAAAGCATCTGAATCAGAAAGCCCATGGCGAGACCAATCACCAGTTGTTGCGATGCCACAATCAAACCGGCAGGACTCAAAGGATCGATTGTCGGCAGCGCCGGCAACGACGGCGCCAACAGCGCTGTCACCAGCACAGCCAACAGAATTCTGGCTCTGACAGGAAATGTAGAAGCCCCGAAAATTGGCGCTGCCAGCAGCAACGCAGTGATTCGCAAAAATGGCCAGCAATAGGACTGCGTCCACGCTATCAGTTGGTCTGCAGAAAACAGCAAGGCGACTAACCCACCATGCCGGGTATTTCTTGAAACAGACGCAGGGAAAACTCCGTCAATATACGCAGCATCCAGGGTCCGCCAACAAACAGTGCTACTGCCACCACAATCAGCTTCGGAATAAAGCTCAGTGTTATTTCCTGAATTTGGGTGGCCGCCTGAAACACCCCGATCAGCAGGCCCACAGCCAGAGCCGACAACAATAACGGTGCGGCCAGCAGCATGGTCACGATCAGGGCGCTCTGGCCGACATCCAGCACAGCTTCAGGTGTCATGTGAACATTTCTCCATCAGGTCACAAAACTGGCAGCCAGGGTCCCGACGATAAGAGACCAGCCGTCAATCAAGACAAACAGCATTATTTTGAAGGGCAGTGAAATCAGCATGGGGGACAACATCATCATCCCCAACGACATCAGTACACTGGCCACCACCAGATCGATCACAAGAAAGGGTATAAAAATCAGAAAGCCTATTTGAAAAGCGGTCTTCAGCTCGCTGGTAAGAAACGACGGCAGCAGGACTTTCATCGGGATATCATCCTCATCAATAAAGCCCCCATAGCCACCCAGCTCGGCAAACATCACCAGATCCGCTTCGCGGGTCTGGTTGAGCATAAACTCACGAAAAGGTTGTTTGGCATTTTCGAGCGCTTCCTCAAAGCCAATACTCTCCTCCATGTAGGGCTTTAGCCCGGTGTCGTATGCCCGCTCAAGTACGGGTGACATGATGAACAGGCTGAGAAACAGTGCGAGCCCCAGCAAAATCTGATTGGAAGGGGTCTGGGCAGTGCCGAGTGCCTGGCGCAGGATGGCCAGCACCACGAGCACACGGGTAAAAGACGTCATGGTAATCAACGCTGCCGGCAATAGACTCAGCAGCGTCATCAACAACAGGATTTGCAGGCTGACCGAGTAATTGCTGCCGCCACCCGCAGCTGGTTCTACGGACAGCAAAGGAATGGTCGCATCCGCCAGGGCCAGACCAGGGACACATAGCAGTCCCAGTAACAGCCATCTCAGACAGGGTTTCATCGATGGTTCTCCGTGGGCAACACTCGACCGAGAAGTGCACCAAAATCCCGGTTTTTTGACTGGTCCGCTGAAACCACCGGTTCCTCAAACACATGCAGCGTACTCACACCACCCGGTGCCACACCGATCAATAACTGCTGTTCACCTGCCTGCAACAGCAGCACTTTTTCTCTGGTACCCACCCGCGTGGAACCGATCACCCTGACTGGCGTATGGTGGCCCATGGACACACCGTTCAGTTTTTTCAAAAGGAAAAGCAGTCCGAAAATACACCCGAAGACCAGCAGCAGTGAACCGATCACTTGCAACAGGTAGCCACCACTGAAAAGCCCGCTCGAATTCGTCGATGAGTCTGCTGCCAGGGAGTGGACAGGAACAACCACGGTAACCACGGAAAGCAGCAGAGACCGCAGCGGCATAATGGCAATCCTCACTTGAGTTTTTTCAACCGTTCGGATGGACTGACGATGTCAACCAGTCGCAGGCCAAATTGCCCATCGACCACAACCACCTCACCCCTTGCAATCAGGGTACCGTTGACCATCAGGTCCAACGGTTCATCCATCTCGCGGTCCAGTTCAACCACAGAACCCTGATTGAGCGCAATCAGGTCCTTGATGGGCAATCTGCTCCTGCCGATTTCCACTGATAGCGTGACCTGTACATCGAGAAGGGCATCGAGGTTGATTTCTCCACCACCATCGGGAACGGCCCGGGAATCCTCTGCCTCCAACTCTTTCAGTGGCACAGATTCTTCTGTCCCTGAACTCGGCTGTGGAGACTGTGGTTTGGTTTCGTCCACCTGGTCGTTCATCGGCCACCTCTATCTAAAAATTGCTCGTCATTAACTGTCATGTTTGAGAACCTGTTTAATTTTGATCGACTTCCTGCCGCTCAATGCACCATGTTCACCAACACAGAATGGTGCTCCTTCAATACACAGGGTTACTGCAGTGGGCGCCGCCAGTGGAATCACTGCACCCTTGCGAAGGCGCATAACGTCAGACAGGCTCATATTTTTACTGGTAAAGACCCCGCTGACCTCCAGCTCCACCGACAACAACTCCCGACGGAAAAAGTCCTCCCAGCCGGGGACATCTGTTTTCGAGGTCTGCCCTGCCGCAGGATTACCGAGACGGTTTTTAAGTGGCTCGATCGCGGCGTAGGGAATGAACCAGTCGATGATCCCCTCCCAGTCAAACAGCTTTATCACAAAGGGAAATTTCAACAACAACTCGCCCGCTGCGAGAGGTTGAATAAAGTCCGGGTTGGTCTCAAACCCACAAACCTCACCAGACAGGGAAATTTTTTCCTGCCAGCCCTCGGTCAGGGCGCTGAGAAAGCGGCCAACGACCAGATCGTTGATCCGGCGCTCGGTGGGCGTCAGATTGGCACGGTTCGATTTGTGCCCGCCACCACCTGTCCATCCGCCAAAATACTGATTGACAAAAAATGACAGCGCATCACCGGACACAACCACCATAGATGTCCCATTCAGCGGCGCTGTTTTTAGTTGAGTGATCCCTGCCAGCTCCGGCATGCTCAATAGCGCTTCTTCCTGTTTCATCGGGCGAATATCCGCCACCTGAACCTCAACCGGCGCCTTGAAAAGACTTTGCAGTCCCTGGGCGAAAGACATGGCCTGTTTCTCGGTGAGAGTTTTCAACACCGGCATCTGCACCAGCAGGGTTTGTTCCCTTGTGCTGAAATCAAATGAGGCACAATGTCGGGTAGCAGCCGCATTTTTCCCGGCCGCGGCTTCGTCAGAAACACTGCCCATCAGCGCTTCAAGCTCCCCTTCGGATAAAACCTCTTTATCGACCATCAGAATTCACTATTGAGATTACTGCATGACAAATCCGGTAAAAAACACATCATCCACTTTTTGTTCGCCCTTTAGACGAATCACATCCTGGATGGACTGGCGCACTGTTGTGCGTAACTGTTCCTTACCTTCAAGAGTGTTGAGCAAATCATAGTCCTGCCCACTGAACAGCAGGATCAGACTATTGCGCACTGCCGGCATGTTGGCCTGGATCTTGTCCACCACCTTTTGATCATAAGCCATCACCTGCAGACTTAACTGGAGGTAACGAATCGTGCCCTTGTGCTCGAAATTGACCACAAAGGCGGGATCCAAAGGCAAATAAATCGGCTCGCGTTCTTCAACCGCCTGTTGCTCCACAACTTCGTCGACTTGCTCGCCAGAGCCGGGGTTATCGCTATCACCCATCATAAAAAATGCTGCACCGCCGCCGACCGCCAGGAACAACACAACGACCAATACAATAATGACTATTTTCTTCATGCCACCTTTTCCCTTTTTTCCAGCCGGTGACCCCGGCTGTTTGTCCTTACCCAGATTCAACCCATCATTTTTTGTTGCCATAATCACGTTCCAAATCAACCAGCCCCAGCCGCGGGACAGGGGCTTTTACATAACTGACATCCACGCGAATAGAGTCAAAGCAAAAAACAGGCCAACATGTTTTTTATTTTTTTATCAATGAGTTAAAAATTACAAGATGCGCAATGTCATTTTTTTGACGAATTCACACACACGGCATGGTGGGTGTCTGAGGACAGAGGGGTTATACACCCAGCAAAAAATCGAGGGAACAACAGAAGGAAACAGAAGCAAAGACGACTGTCAGATGTAGTAATCCACCCGGCCTTCCAGCACAGAGGCGTCCAGAATCATCCGGGAGGACAGTGACTCGTCGACCGCGTCACCATCAAGATTCACACCCCCCGAACCATTGCCGTTGTTATCGCCTGCGCCCTGTTGTTGCGTCTGGGACTGGGCGTTGGATTGTGATTGACTCCCGGCATGCTGGGACACCTGAGTCTGGGTCAATAACATACCGCCCTGCTCCATCAAATGCCGAAGGCGGGGCATCGCAGATTCAATCGCATCTTTGGCTGCACTGTTATCAACAGAAAAAAATACGCTGGCATTATCACCGTCTACAGAGATTTTGATATTCAATTTTCCCAACTCGGGTGGATTCAGCTGAAGCGTGGCATTCTGTACATTACCGTTTATCATCGTGGACAAACGGCCAGCCATATCCTGACTCCAGGATGAGGTACCCACCGGAGCGGCTATAGATACCGGAACCTTGAGAAGAGCGGTGCCATTTCCGTCAGTGGCAGTCGCCTGTAGCCCACCAGGGGACACCTGCAATGCAGCAGCACTATTTTCAATTGTTTGCGAGGCTACTGTCTTACCCAGCTGAATGGCCGCTGAGAACATTGCGCTGCTATCAGGTGTTTGTTTTATCGGCATGGAGTTCTCAGGACTGTCCTCAAGACTGGCGCCAACGCGAGCAACCGCATCGGACCAGGCGGAATCTGTATTGGTCGTGACGGGGGTGGTATATCGGACCAGACTGTTATTAACAGGCAGTTCACCCATCACTTTACTCGCCCCGGTCTGGGGCCATTGTTCAGCCGCAACGAGCATGGCGGCAGTCGCCACCCCCTCTTCGAGCGGCAAGTCCTTGCCACCCGGGAACCCGATATTGCCAGCCTCAGCCGCCATCCCCGCCGGATTCTGAGCCAACAGGGATTGCTCTGGGGCCTCCTCCTCCTCACCGGCAGTGACAGCATTTTGCTCCCCCATGATCTGCCCGAAAGAGGCGGAATCACTGCCTTTTGAGTCTGATTCGGAACTGACGGAGAGAGGCGATTCCGACGTAACCTTATTACCTGAACCCTGCTGTGTTTGAATGGCCAGTGTCACTTTGGATGATCCTTTTAGCGCGTTGACCTCATATAAAGCAAGATAAGTGCCAGTCTACCTTGGGGGATACTCCAGAGATTTCCTGGCGAGGCTTTTCTCATCGGCATCACGCTGCTCAGCCCGCTCCTGATTGCGCAGGGCTTTGCTGTGCCGCTGATCCACCAACTTGTTTATCGCTGTCTTGTGGCGAGCCTCCGTCATCCATTGCTCGCGATCCCCTTCCAGCTGTTGAGCTGAATCACTGACCGCCGCACGCTGTTGCTCAATGGCCTGATTGAGCTTATTCAGAAACAATCGATAATCCTGCAGTTGCCTGGCGGGAATGCCCTGCTCACCCACCTGCCCCAGCCTGGTTTCGTACTCCTGCTTGAACTGGATAAGCTGGTCGAATTGCTGTCGCTGTTGTTCATGACTCTGTCGGCTCTGTTTGAAAACGCCTGCCGAGTTGCGTTCCCGGGATTCGGCCAGGGTCGCCACCTTGTTTATTTTATCGGTTGCCATGATCGCCTTCTTTTCCAACTGGTTGACACATACCCAAAATTGCCGACAGGTCTGACTGGCTTTGCTCCATCGACAGCTTCTGCGATTCTCTCTGCTGGATAAAACGGCGAATATGTGGAGCCGCAAACACTGCCCGATCAATGGACTCATCACTGCCCTGCTGATAGGCACCAATATTTATCAGATCGCGGTTGCTCTGGTAAGTCGCATAGAGACTCTTGATTTCCCTGGCGGCCAGCAACTGTTCTTCATTCACAATATTCGCCATAGCCCGACTGATAGAACGATCGATATCAATGGCCGGAAACAGACCGGAATCCGCCACTTCCCGCGACAGCACAATATGCCCATCAAGAATGGCACGAGCAGCGTCGGCCACCGGATCGTTATGATCGTCGCCCTCGACCAGTACCGTGTAAACCGCAGTGATAGAACCCTGAGCGTTGTTGCCGGCACGCTCAACCAACATTGGCAACAGGGAAAAAACCGAGGGTGGGTAACCCTTGGTCACCGGCGGCTCGCCAATCGCGAGACCTATTTCCCGCTGGGCCTGGGCAAAACGCGTCAGGGAGTCCATCAACAGCAGTACATTTTTACCACGACTGCGAAAATACTCTGCGATGGCCGTGGCCCGCCATGCACCATGAATACGGGTCAATGGGGCGTCATCGGCCGGGGTTGCCACGACAATAGCCCTGGCAAGCCCGTCTTTTCCCAGTATATCCTCGACAAATTCACGCACTTCCCGACCGCGCTCGCCCACCAGGGCGACCACAATCACATCCGCTTCCGTGTGTCTCGTCATCATGCCCAGCAGAGTACTCTTACCCACACCACTGCCGGCAAACAGCCCCAGGCGTTGCCCTTTTCCCATTGTCATAAGTGCGTTGACTGCTCTCACACCCACATCCAGCGGCTCACGTATGGGGGTTCTATCAAGCGGATTGATGGATAATCCTCGCAGGGGCACGTGATGCATACATTTGAGCGGACGGCCTCCATCAATCGGATTGCCAGCACCATCAATCACCCGACCCAATAGCTGCTCGTCGACGGCGACCGACCCCCCTGTCTTCACCGGCAGTACCCGGGAACCCAACTTGATACCACTCAGTGGCCCTTCGGGCATCAACAACAGGCTGCCATCAGAAAACCCCACCACCTCCGCCTCGATGGTATTGCCCTCATCAGTAATGATGCGGCAACGTCCCCCAATGGGTGCCCGACAACCCACCGCCTCCAGTTTAATGCCAATCATGCGAACCAGTGTGCCCTCCTCTTCGAGGGGAACCGGTTCAACAGCAGCAGTTACCGAAGACAGGGTCTGGCCTATCCTCTGACAGCGTTCCGCTTTCAATTTTTCGAGGCTATTCATCCGGTTCAAGGTATCACTCAATACTGCACGCGCTCTTCACAGGACTCAATCAGAGTGCCAAAAACCATTTCCATCTGTCGTTCGACGGACGCATCAACATAGGAAACAGGGGTTTTCATGCGGCAGCCTCCGGGCAGGATGTCGGGATCATCAACCAACTTGTAGGGTTTCCCCTCAAACAATGCCGGGGCCATCTCCTGTACCAGTTTTCGGTCACCCGGATTGAGAAATACTTCAATTTCGCCCTGCAATGAAGAAAGCGTTGACAGCGCCTCTGCCGCAATATCCGTTACGACATCTGAATTAACGGTCAGCTCCCGGCGAACAATCTGACGTGCAATCAACATAGCCATATTGGCCAGTTCACGGATCACCACCTGATCCAGACTCTGAAAGGGATGGGCCATTTCATCCAGCAAACCGGACAGGTGTTTGACCAGTTGCTCTGCTTCGGCTTTGCCCATTTCCAGGCCTTCCCATTTACCAATCTGAAAACCACGGGACTGGGCAAGAGCCTCGACTTCAACCGGATCAACAACTTTTTTGACGGGGGCGGATTGTTCGAAGAAAGGAACCTGCCATCGCTTCACACCTGGCTCTGTATCAGACAAAGTCACCGCCTCCTTTGCCGAGGAAAATCTCGCCTTCATCGGCCAGCCTGGAAACAATCGTCAGAATTTCTTTCTGGGCAGCTTCCACATCAGCCAATTTAACGGGACCCTTGGCATCCAGGTCTTCTTTCAACATTTCAGCAGCACGGGAGGACATGTTTTTGAAGAATTTATCCTTGACTCTGTCATCGACCCCTTTGAGAGCTATGACGAGACTGTCCACTGAAATCTCACGAATCAGACGCTGCATTCCCCGGTCATCCACCTCCAGTAAATTGTCGAAAACAAACAGGAGATCATGAATTTTTTCACTCAGATCACCATCGATTTCCCGAATGGAATCCATCAGTTGTGTTTCGAGATCCGTGTTCAAATGATTCAGAATGGCAGCCGCCGCACTCATACCATTTACCGAGGTCGGTGGTGCTTTGGAGTTGCCGCCCAACTGGTTCTCAAGCACCTGATCCAGCTCCTGGAGAGCCGCAGGGTCAATGGTGTTCAACCGTGCAACACGTATCATGGCATCGGTGTGAATCTCGCTCGGCAACAGGGACAACACCTGAGCCGCGTGCTCACCTTCCAGGGAACTGAGAACGATGGCGATGATCTGCGGGTGCTCCTGACGGATCAGCGCCGCCACAGATTGCGCATCCATCCATTTCAGGGATTCCATGCCCTTGCTATCCGTATTGCTGTGTATCCGGCTGATCATACTGCGGGCCCGGGTTTCACCGAGCGCCTGCACCATCACCCGGCGGGCAAAATCACCACTGCCAATTCCCAGCGGGCTCACTGAAGAAACCCGTTCGGTGAATTCATTCACGACCTGAGCCACTTGCTGGTCAGAGACATCGGAAAGAGACGCCATGGCCTCGCCCACTGCCTGAACTTCTTTTGGTGACATTTGCCGCATGATGGCCGCGGCACCCTCCTCTCCCAGACCCAACAAAAACACAGCGGCTCGCTGGGCACCGGTCATTTCAGTATTAGCCATCGGCAGACACCCAGTTTTTTACCACGTGGGCTACCCGCTGTGGTTCACCCTCAGCCATGGAGCGGGCCATCTGTAATTGATTCTGATACGAGGAGGCTCCCGGCAAGCCAAGCTGGGGCTGCCCACCCAGGGTGACATGATCTTCGCTCAGAGCCATCCCCCCCTGAGTGGCGTGGGCAGTTCCCGCCCCGCCCTGCGCCGGTGCTGCCAGAGCCGTACCGGGTGGCGGCGCAGCTGATGCCTGCATCAATGGCCGCAGGACAGTAAAAATGATAAGGAAAATGGCGATACCCGCCAATAGAAATTTGGCCGCCCGCCAAATCCACTCCTGCTCCATCAATGAAGGTTCCGACAACTGCTCAAGCTCCGGGGGAACCACGAACATGGCATTCATCACATTGACACTGTCACCCCGCTCTGCACTGAAGCCGATGGCATCTTTCACCAATGCGGTGATCTCTGCCAGCCGGGCTTCAGCAATTGCCGCGCGCTCCACATTGCCATCACCATTGACCGTATCCTGATAATCCACCACAACGGCCACCGATAGCTTCTGCAGTGTTCCAGGCACTTCTCGGATATGGCTGATAGTTTTATCAATCTCATAATTCCTGACCTGGCGCTTGCTGAACCGGCCACTGGAAAGCTGGTCTTCAGTCTCCTCAGGTACCGCTGTAATTCTGGTTTCCTCAGGGGGCTGGTTGGCCAGAGTGCCGGGGACACCACCGGCAAACTCACCCCGGGAATTTTCCTCAATCAGCTGTTCACTGCGAATACTGGTTTCGGGGGCGTAGCTTTCACTGGTCTTTTCCACTCTGGTGAAATCCACGTCTGCCACCACCTGTGCTCTCACTGCACCGACCCCTAGAATGGGTGACAGAATCTCTGTAATTCGATCCACATAGCTTTGTTCCAGCTGCTGTGTAAACCGGAACTGCTCCGACGTCTGGGCAAAACCCTCCTCCCGGCCCTGGGCGGAGAGTAGCTTGCCCTGGTTGTCGACCACTGACACCTGTTCGGCTTCCAGACCCGGCACACTGGAAGCCACCAGATGCACCACCCCGGCCAGCTGTCGTTCGGTCAATTCACGTCCGGGGTAAAGGCTCAACAACACCGATGCTGCGGGCTTGTCACGCTTGCGCACGAAAGCTGACTGTTTGGGAAGCGCCAGGTGTATCCGCGCTGACCTGACACTGTCCAATGAGGCGATAGAGCGGGCAAGCTCCTGCTCCAGAGCGCGATCATAGCGGGCTTTTTCAATAAAGCCGCTAACGCCTATTTTCTGTTCTTTGTAGAGCATATCGAAACCGCTGCCATCGCTTTTTGGCAATCCGTCGCTGGCCAGCTTGAGCCTGATTTCATGAAGTTTTTCAGCGGGCACACTGACCAGTCCAGTCCGGTGATCCACCTTGTAAGGGGTACCATTTTCCTCGAGAGAACGAACCACTTCATTGGTCGAGGAAGGCGTCATTTCGCCAAACAGCGCCACATAATCCGGCGCCATGGACCACTGTACCAAGCCGATACCCAGGGCAATACTGGCCGCCAGGCCGAGCAGCAGACCCAGCTGACGCGTGACCGGTTGACTGCTGAGACTATTGAAGCGACTGAGCAAGGTGGAAGTATTCAATGCCATAATCTTTAATTCACGTTGGTTGCGTTAGTATGAAAAAAGGAATTCACACCTGCATGTTCATCACTTCCTGATAAGCATTCAGAAGTTTGTTCCTGACCTGATTAACTGCCTGAAATGACAGGCTTGCCTTTTGCAGAGCCACCATTACTTCAGGCAGTGCCACATCCGGGCTACCCGCTTCAAAGGCATCCGACAACTGGCGCGCCTGCTTCTGGGCAGCATTGACCTGATCGATCGAGTCCTTCATCAAAGCGCCGAAATCAACCTTTTCTCCACCCTCAGCCGGGCCCTCGCTCGGTCCTTTGCCCGCAGCAGCAGCCATTAACCGCATTTGGGCCAATACCTGGTTTATCTCCATCTCACTCATAAACAGTCTCTCCGACGGTGTATTAACCGGTGGCCGGAATAGCCACGCCCTGCTCTTTCAGTCTGGCCAGCTTGTACCTCAACGTCCGGGGACTGATCCCAAGCCGCTCTGCTGCATCCTTACGGCACCCATTGACGGCGTTAAGCGCATCAACTATCAACTGCTTCTCCCGTGCCTTGAGATCGCCGTCCAATAATTGTGCACCGTTGCTGGCTGCTGCCTTCTGGCACAGGTCCTCTGGAAGAACATCCTCAAAACAGATATCTGCCTCGGCAATCTGGCAACCACTGGCCATGATGGCGGCCCGTTGCACACAGTTTTCCAGCTCACGGACATTGCCGTTCCAGCAATGCTTCAGCAACCGCTGTTCGGCGCTGGCCGTAAAACTGATCGGCTGGTCCGGGCTATAGCGCCGCAGCATCGTTTTGGCCAGCCGCAAAATATCGCCCGGCCGCTGGCGCAACGGCAGCAGATGGATGGGAAAAACATTCAGACGGTAAAAGAGATCCTCCCGAAAGCGTCCTGAAGCGACCTCTTCGCGGAGATTGCGGTTGGTCGTTGCCAGCACCCTGACATCCAGTGATATGAGCGTATTGCCACCCAGTCGCTCCACTTCCTTTTCCTGCAGCACCCGCAATAATTTGGCCTGCAGCCCCAAATCCATCTCGGAAACTTCGTCCAGCAACAACGTCCCGCCATTGGCCTGTTCGAACTTGCCGGCACGGGATTGATGTGCACCGGTGTAAGCACCTTTTTCGTAGCCGAACAACATGGACTCCAGCATTGTCTCTGGAATGGCGGCACAGTTAATCGCGAGAAAAGGTTTCTCTGCACGAGGGGAATGACGGTGAATATAACGCGCAATCACCTCTTTGCCGGTACCCGACTCACCACTGATAAGCACCGTCGCCTGGGTGGCGGCAACCCGTCTGGCGAGCTCACACAACTGTCGGGTTTTGGGGTCTTCGGCTACCATCCCATCTGAAGCAACTTCCGGCGGACGGGCCAGCCTGCTCACCATTTCCAGAAGGACTTCGGCCTCAAAAGGCTTTAACAGATAATCCGCAGCGCCTTCCTGCATGGCTTTTACCGCATTTTCAATACTTCCATAGGCTGTAACGAGCACAAAAGGCAGTTCCGGTCTGAGCGCTTTCGCTTCCCTGAGGAGCGTATTGCCATCCATCACATCCATTTGTACATCGCTGACAATCAGATCGACCCTTTCCCTTTTCAGGCACCACAGGGCCTCTTCTCCATTACTGGCCGACAGTACCCGGTAACCAGCGTATTGAATGGTGTCACACATGGCATCGCGGAGTGCTGCATCGTCTTCAACCACCAACACCCTCGTTGAATTACTCATAGACGGCGTCTCCCTGGTTATGCCCATCAACAACAACTTCTGTACCCGAAGCCGGTTTGCTAATGGGTAGATTGATGACAAATTCGAGCCCACCCGTGGAGCGGTTAGTGGCAGAAATTTCACCACCATGCTTACTGACGGCCATTGCCACTACGGCCAGCCCCAACCCGGTACCCTGTGCTCTGGTAGTAAAAAAGGGATCAAAGATGCGTTCCAGCAATTCTTCCGGAATACCCGGGCCGTCATCGCGAAAACGGATCTGCAGCCAATCGGGATTGAGGGCCCCCACCCACAAATCAATAACCACAGGGCCTTTCGCAGCTTCAATGGCATTCATCGCCAGATTTCCCAGCACCCCGACCAGTTCGTCCAGATCACCAACCAATTCCAGACTGTTATCGACATAGGGTATCGACATCACAGCATGGTGTTGTTCAAGGGTGGGGCGAACCGTCTCTTCAAATTGCTGCAACACCTGATTGAGCAAAATGGTTTCGGTCACAGGCGTTTCGCCGCGCACAAAACTGAGCATGCTGTGGAGCAGATTACCCATATGGCCAAGACGCTCGTTAACCTTGTCCACTATCCTCTGCCGCTGCTCTGCTTTCAGGTCAGCTCTGGCCAGCTGCGCCAGGTAAAGTGTGGTGGCACTGAGGGGGGTCCGAATCTGATGGGCGAGGCGGGCAGCCATTTCCCCCAGTGCGGTGAGACGCTTCTTCCTGCCCAGTTGCTCCTGTAACTGGTGGATTTCAGACACATCCGTGATGAGCACCACATGGTCGCTGGAGCCATCGAGAAGCCGGCTGACCACTGAGATTTTTTTACCGCTGTGCAACTCCAGCTCACGACCGCTCAGCTGTTGGGAGGGGGCAGCTCTGGCCAGCACAGCTTCCCAGTATTTGCCAATCAGGGGCTCACCCAACAGTTCAAGGGCTTCGGGGTTGGCATCGCGAATAATGTACCCACTGTCCAGAATGAGGACACCGCCCGGCAAAACGGACAACAGGGAAGAGAGACGATGGGCAAGGCGTTCTTTTTCAGCCAATTCGCTCAGCCTGGCTGAACGCGCTCTGGCAAGCTCTTCGGTCAAACCGGTCACCTTGCCTTCAAGATCGCGGTAAGAGGTATCCAACTGATGGGACAGCTGATTAAACACCTTGAAAGCCTGTTCAAGCTGACTGGCTGACAGGGCTTCTGTCTGGTTCATGATCGTTACCTGCGCTACTTGCCTAAAATGGAGGGACCTGTGTCCACTCAAGTAGATCAGCAATAATCATGCCTAAAGAAAAATATATTGTTTATTAGTAGGTTAGAATTCACTCAAGGAAAAGAGTCAAAAGTTTGTCGGATCTTCCTGGCGACTGAGCCCAAACTTGCGCATTTTTTCCACCAGGGTTGTTCTCTGCAGTTTCAGCAATTTTGCACTGCGCGCCACCACCCAGCCGGACTGCTCCAGTGCCTGATTCAGCAACATACGTTCCAGTTCGAACAGATAGTCTTTCAAATCAATACCCTGAGGGGGCAAATAGACAATGTCCGGGACAGACACATTGATTGAAGTCGTCTGTGGACTGGCACTGATTTCCTGCTGCTCTGCAATCCAGTCCTGGTTCGGGCGAAATTTGTCCGGCAAATCTGACCATTTGACCAGTTTCTTTGGATACAGAATGATCAGTCGTTCGATAAGATTGGAGAGCTCGCGGACATTGCCCGGCCAGCTGTAATTACCAAGGGCCGCAATGGCACAGTCACTCAACTGGACTGAACCCCGTTTTTCCCGATCGAAACGATTGATCAATTCACGGATCAATAACGGGATATCTTCACTCCTGTCCCGCAATGGCGGCATATCGATAGGAAACACATTGAGCCGATAGTACAGATCCATACGGAATCGCCCCTCTGCCACCAGGTGATCAAGATTCTGATGTGTGGCAGCAATAATTCTGACATCTGCAGTGAGGGACTTGTTACTGCCAACACGTTCAAACGTTCGTTCCTGAAGCACCCGCAACAGTTTGACCTGCATATTCATCGGCATATCGCCGATTTCATCCAGAAACAGCGTGCCACCATCCGCTATTTCGAAACGTCCCTGACGGGAACTGATCGCACCAGTAAAAGAGCCTTTTTCATGACCAAACAATTCCGACTCCAGTAAATCAGCCGGAATCGCACCGCAGTTTACCGGCACAAAGGGTTGTTCCCGGCGATTCGAGTAATAGTGGATATTGCGGGCCACCACTTCCTTGCCAGTACCGGATTCACCGAGGACCAGCACAGACGCTTCGCTATCAGCCACCTGCTTGATCATGTCCCGTATCTGATTGATCCCTTCACTGCTTCCCACCAGATTACGATACAGCTGGCCAAATTGCTCAACCCTGCTATTTTTTGAAGAGGCTGAAAATAATTCAGCTTCCTGAAGGACACCAAGCAACAACTGGTAACTGGCAGGAAAAGGAATCGTCCCCGCAATGTGCCGGGAAATGGAGGTTGGCACCGACAGCGACTCCGCTTCCCATTTTACAAGATAACAGGGGCAGGAAAGGTTTTTCTGGTTCAGGCTATCAGCCACACTCTTCAGAACGGGAAATCCGGTTTTATCCCGAATCAGCAGTGCTAAAAGGTCATCGCCCGAGGATTCGGTCAGAAAGTTGTTGAGACGCTGCCTGTCATCAAAGACCTTAACCGGATACTCCAGAAATCGAACCAGTGCCGCTGTTTTATTCCCTTCTGCAAGGTCTTGGTCAAATACCAGCACTTGTTTTTTAAGGGCTGGCATCAGTAGTGAACTTTTGTTATTGCAGGATTTAAAGTCCGATTCGAGAACTGGCTTACATCGAACGCACCAACTGAATGGGGGTCTATCATCGAGCCATCACTCCAAAGTAGTAATTCAATAGTCTTATTGGAAAGCGCAAGCGATTCTAAAGGAGGGTCGTGCATTGTCAATATTTTGACGAGGGTTTTTACGAATGAACTGCTGCAAATCAATCTAGGGACTAGAGGATTTTCTGTAGGCAACCTCGCGCCTGTGGTGTCGGAAAATCAATTTATCCAGCCACACCTGGACCGACTCACTGAGCCCCAGGTAACGCACTCTTGCCCACCCTCTACGATAATCATCTGGGCTGCTGACCACTTCGCCATAAAAACACAGGGGCTTTGGTGTACCGCGCTGAATATAAACCTGTACAAATACGATTGAACCGGGCTCGGGAACACTCCCATCCTGCCAATCGACCTGCGCAGAAGAGACAGTCACCCGGGAAATATCGGGGATATCCAGCTGGCTGTATATCAACTGACCAACCAGATCCAACAGCAGGTTTAGCTTCAGATCCAGGCGGGCCAGCTCTTGGGAAAGCGCAGGGTTGCTGCTGTCTGATGTCTCTTTGGAAAATTCGCTGATGGCAGATACGGCCCGCAGAAAGGATTCGTTGGATTCATTGACCAACGCAAGGTGTGCTTCATCGGGCTGATAATCGATTTTTGACCAGGCAATGGAGATATTGTCGGTAAAGGAAAGGGCGCTTGCTGACTCCTCGGATTTGTCCACGTCCAAAATAAAGGCATCCTCTTATATATTTCGGCTCTGAAATGCATGGAACCAAACGGGAAACACGAGTTTAAACCCTTTTGAGTATAGATCAATCTTAAGGCACTGAGGGAAAAAGCAGCTCAGACGACAATACGAAACGTATGGGAAAAGACGTGCTCCGGCACGGAACTAACAGATCGAGAGGCTTTTTGTGTAATTAACGATTATTGCCCACCTCATGGTAACTGCCCATGGCTTTACGGTTCCGCGTGTATTCCAATCCCTGGACCATAACCTGCTCCCTTGCCACTTTTAACCGGGACATCAACTCTTCATTCAGGTGCAAAAGAGCCGCGACCGCTTCGGCGACCAGAACCGAGTCCGGCAGTCCGGAAGTTTGTGAGAAACAGACGGCGAGTCCATCCCGCCGCCGCTGTTCCAGTTTCGTCACCTCTGACCACTCGTTGTTCTCCGCGCAGCTCAGCATCTGCTTGGTAATAGTCAACACCTCAGCCAGGAGGCGACACTGATGAGCCTGGGAAAGAGATTCGTGGACGACTGCTGCAGTCATGATTGCATGCTCCTCGCCTCAGCAGGAACAGATTCCCAGCCGGCCTTGACTTCTTTTAACAGCGCACTGACTTCATCCAATACCGCTGTATCCGACGAAACACCTGCTTCCACAAGTCGCCTTTCAATATAATCGTAAAGCGAACCTAGATTTGCGGCGATCTCACCTCCCCGCTGATAATCCAGGCTGGCACGCATCCCATCCACAATGGCAATAACACTGCTGAGCAATTCACCCTTGCGGGCAATCTCATTTCGGTTGATTGCACCCTTTGCCGAAGCCAACCTGTCCAGTGCACCTTCCAGTAACTTGGCGATTAAGTGGTGAGGCGTTGCATCCACGATTCCGGTCTGCAACCCGACACTTTTATACTGGTTTAACGCTGATGCATAGTTCATTGACTACCTCTTGACTGATACTAGTTGTTTTTGTTGAGCAGCTGACCGGAGCCCGGCAAGGAGGCCAACTGCTGCGTCAGAAAATCACTGGTCGTCTGCAGTTGGGCAAGCAGAGAATCCAGTGCATTGAATTGGTTTCTATAACGAATTTCCAGAGCTTCCATCTTGCGATCAAGCACTTCCTTTTGATCACCAATACCCTCTATGCGCGACTGAATCCCCTCTGTGCGCGAATCCAGTAGGCCATCGGTCGCCAGAAAAGACGTAATCAGGGTATTCAGCTGGTATGCAATGCCACGTGAAAAATCAACTGCGCCGCGTGGTCCCGTAGAACCGTCTGCAATCAGGAGTTGCAGCCCTTCAGCTTTGCTGCCCACAGCCCCTTTTAGTGTTTGCCCACTGCCGGAGGCCGCCACACCGCCGATGGTGCCCGCCACATCAATACCGGCAACACCTGCTCCGGTTGAAAATCCCAGTTGCGCAGTAGTATTGGTATCGACAGAGAGAACTTCTATTGTCGAGAAAGACCCATAATTATTAGATGTGATTTCAAAATGGTCATTGACGAATTGCACGGACACCAGGGCGCCGGCATTGACCAGCGCAGTGTCACCGTTAATCCTTGCCTGTAACTCGTCGGCAAGTTCAGCGCCCGATGCGTAATTGCCCTGGGTTAACAAAATCTCGCTGGATGTCACACCATTAACACTCAGCACCAGGCTATTATTTTCACTATCAATGTTGAGCGGAAAAAAACTTGGCGAAGCGGTTAGCTGACCACGGGTCGCCATCTGGGTAATATCGATATCATGGCTGGCGACTGCTGTCGCCGCCGTCGATGTAATATATTTTATGGTCCCGTCCGATGGCCGGCCTACTGCGGCAAAAACTCCGACGATATCATCAAAAGCATTTTCCAGCGCAGCATCAAAACGACTGCTATTAATGGCCAGCTTGCCATCGCCATCGGTGGTGATACCCAGCTCACTCAGGCTGCTGAAGGAACCACCAAAACCCTCGGCGGAATCAGTGATGGCCCGACGCACCTGACTGGCAATCGAACGGGCTGAAAAATCTCCCTGCAGTGGCCCGGCAACACCGGTCTCAGGATCATAGGCGGTGAGACTGTTAACGGTAGAAATATAGTTGTTATAACCGCTGACAAAACTCTGGATGGCGGACTTGACCGCCTCGCGGTCTTGCGCAACGGTAACGGTCACCGGGGAAGTTCCAGTGACATCCTTGAGGGTAATATCCAGCCCCTCAATAACGCCGCTGGCTCTATTCTCACTACTGCGTATGGACAACCCATTGACCGTGAACAGGGCGTCGTGGGCAGCGACTGTCTGGGCAAGATTGGTTGCACTGCCATTAAAGGACAATGCAGACAGGCCAGCACTATCCAGGTCGTTATTATCACCAGTATCAGTAACGCTTATTTCGAGACTGTTTTTCTCGCCGCCATCATCGGATCCAATCAACAAACGATAGCCAGACTCATCGTTGACGATCACTGCCGTAACGCCGATTTTTGCGCCGTTAATTGCATCCCGGACACCAGTCAAAGTGTTGTTCTCGGAATCGATGGTTATCGTCGCCGTGCCCTTTTCAGGGTTGACCGTAAAGCCATCGTAACTCTCGGGACCGGGGTCCGGAGAGGTATAGTCGGTGCTGCCAAAACGAATGGTCAGTGTTCCCGTGCCGACCAGGTCTGAAGTACTGGCATAACCGGTACTGGCCAGTGAGTGTGACGATGCCAGCTGACTGACAGACAGGCTATAACTGCCCGAAGCTGCAGTACTGTTCGCAGACGCCACAACCGCATCCGTATTACTGGAGGTCGTTGTGCGCTGGCCAAAGCTGGAGAGTTTATTCAGGCTGGAAATACTGTCCTGGAATGTAGAGAGAGCACTTTTGAGGCTGCCAAAACCCGACAGTTCTGCGGTTAGAGCGGACTCACGGGCCACCAGTCTGGTTTCTACCGGTGAGCGTTGGGCTGAAATCAACTGGGTAACCAGCGACTCAATGTCCAGTCCCGACCCTATTCCCGTCGCCGTTAACATCTGACACTTCCTACCACGGTTAAACTGAATGTCCGGTTCATACGCACGCCTTTAAAAGTTAAACCCGCAGATAAACAAGCAAACAGGGTGCCAACCAGACTCAATAAAAGAAAAAATTAACCCTCGCCCCTGACAAACAATCCCTTACTGTTTCCGGCACCGATTTCCGCCAGATAATGGGCAAGTGCAACGGCTTCTTCCCGGGGGATCTGGCGGATAATTTCCTTGGATTCACTATCGATTACGGTGACAACCGTACTACCGGTTGTCTCATCTACCTTGAATTGCAGATCACGGGAAATCTGTTGCACATAATCAGATATATGACTTACCGCTGCCACAAGCTCTACAGTGGACGACTCTCTGTTTTGTTCATCGCTTTTCTCCGGAGAAACATTGCCGCCGACGGGCAATTCTTGCCGGTCTACAGTCAATTCCATCGCTTTGACAGGTTGGCTGTTGGCAATAGCTTTCAGGGCAGGTCCGGGAATAGTTATAGATTCTGGCATGGCGGCACTCCATCAATATAAGGTGCTATGGCCGGGCAGAAAGGGGTGGCATAGCCACCCCTCTACCTGTTTGATCTTTTCAGATTGAAAAGATCATTACTGCAACAGGGCCAAAACATTCTGTGGCAGTGCGTTAGCCTGAGCCAGCATTGCCGTACCCGCCTGCTGCAGAATTTGAGCACGGGTCAACGCTGCAGTTTCTGAGGCAAAATCGGCATCCTGAATCCGCGACCTGGAAGCACTCAGGTTTTCGGAGGTCGTTTGTATACTGGCAATGACCGATTCAAAGCGGTTCTGGATCGCACCCAGAGAGGCTCGCGAGCTGTTAATCGCTGTCAGAGCACTATCCACCGACTGGATGGCAGCATTTGCACCAGCGACACTGGAGATATCCGTATTCGCCAGAGTCGTTCCCACCAGCGTGTCTGCAGTAGTGGTGCCCGCAGTCAACCCGGCATTAGCAGGTGTAGCCCCGCCGATAACCAGATCCCCGTCAGCTGAAGTAATGCTGCTGACAAGACCGCGATAGGTATCGCCAGTGGCGGCCAGACCTTCAGCCGCACCTTCTGTGCCACCTTCAGCCAGAACAATATTGCTGCCATCATCCTTGGTGATATCCAGGGTGGTGGCCGTAGGAGCAGACGCTGTATAGCCAGCGAGAGAGTTAATCAATCCCGCAATTTCAGTGGCTGTAATTGTCCCGTCTGCGCCCACTGCAGAAAGATCCAGGGCAGTACCATCAACCGACAATGTATAATCGGGAGCAACCGCTGTCACCGCCGGGGTGCCACCGGTAGTCTCGGACTCAGTCACACTGGCAGCCACACCCCCTAATGTGCTGGTGCTGGTATCAAAGGTAATGGCAGTACCATCCGCTTTGGAAAGAACCAGGTCACCACCGGCCAAGGTGCCGGAGGTGATGCTGTATGCACCTGAACTGGCTGCGATAAAGGCTGCAAAATCTGAATCGATCTCTGTTGCAATTGCACCAGTGGCGACAGTCTCGGTGTCTGCCAGGGTCACATTGACAGCCTCTACACCATCAATGGTCAGAATAAACTGTTGACCGTTGGCATCGGCTGTACCGGCAATCCCGGTAACCGTATTTTCAGTCGGCGAAGCGAGTGAACCGGCCGTGCCCACCACATCGGCAAAGGCGATACCTGTCTGGGCATTGGTAGCTGTGGCACTCAGGCCAATATCTGCAGCGGTTATCGCATCGGCAATCGCTTTTGCATCTGCCGTAGCGGAGATCGCAAAGCCATTGACAGTCAGATCACCATCAGTAAAGCCTGCCTGTACCGCTGTTCCAGGTGCCGCCATATTGGCACCAGTCGATTGACCAAGCGATGAGGTTCGTGCACTGGTGATGCTGGAAATACTGACAGTCTCCCCGGCATTGGCACCCACCTGAAAAACCTGTGAAGCAAAAGATCCATTCAGCAGCTTGACGCCATTAAAAGAACTGGTTGATGCCACCCGGTCAATTTCAGCGACCAGCTCGGCAACTTCGGCTTGAAGGGCAGCGCGGTCGCTTGAGCTGTTAGTGGCGTTGGCAGATTGCACTGACAATTCGCGAATACGTTGCAGGTTATTGGTGATCTGCGACAAATCACCCTCAGCCGTCTGTGAGAGAGATATCCCATCGTTGGCATTGCGGGCAGCCTGGTTCAGGCCCCGGATCTGGGTAGTAAAACGCTCAGAAATTGCCAAACCCGCAGCATCATCTTTTGCGCTGTTAATACGCAAGCCTGAAGAGAGGCGTTGCAGTGCTGTGCTCAAATCACCCTGGGATGAATTCAGGTTGCGCTGCGCTGTGAGCGAAGCAATATTGGTATTGATTACCTGTGCCATAACTATTTTCCTCTTTGTTTTCCTTTCCGTCTGGCAGATCAAGGCCTTTCAGACGGCTGTTTCTTCGACGCTGGAATCTCTCATCGACGACGGATACGTTGCGATCGATAACCTGTATATCGACCGACGAGGAAAGTTCTTTAGCTTTTTTTTAGAATTTTTTTCAATCCATTGATTTAAAGAAGAAAGTGTGACGGTCTCTACAGTTCAAACAACAAAATGCGATGCCTATCACAAAAGAAGGCGGACAAACCAGTATTGCCGACACAGCAACTACCTGGCCTGAAAGGAAAGCAAACAGGATGGGGCTATTACAGATAATTAAACAGGGATAATCCCTGGACTTTCACATAAGCCTGCTGGGCGGCCTGCAATGCGGTTAACTGCAGGTTAAGTTCACTGATGGCCTGCGCATAATCGAGGTCCTGCACACTGGAAAGTGTCTGCTCCAATTGCAGATTAAAGTCCTCATTCAGCGACTGCTGATTTTCCACCTGATTCTGGCGAACTCCCACGTCAGCTCTAACTGCAAGCATGTGTCCAATGGCCTGATCGAGATTATTCAATCCACGTCCCATGGCATTGTTGACCGAAGCCACTCCGGCGGGGGAATCAACCGCACTGGCCAGGGAATCTGCAATAGCCTGAATGCTGGCAAACATGCCTTCACGGGCAGAGGGAAAGACCTCAAAACGATCACCATCGACAGGGAGGCCGCCAACCTGAATGCTGGCTCCGGCAAAATTGATTTCGTCACCCTCCTGATAGTTACCGCTGGTCAACAGGGCATTGGAGGAATCCCGCACTTCATATGTCACCGGATCACCGGGAAGCGCCTGACTGAAAGTGATTGAATAAGTATCCCGAATAAAATTGCCGTCAACCGTGGCACTGCCAATTACTCCTGTGCCGGCATTGGCGGCGTCAGGCTTCACATCAAAGCGGCCATTACCGGTGGGCACAGCCATAAAGACATTAAACCCGGAATCCCTTACCGCCACCTGGGATGACTTGCCCAACTGCAGGAATCGTTGACCATCATCACCCTGGTAGGCGTACTGACCGTTTTGCCGTGTAAACGGCACTGCGTCGGCCTGAAACCCGGCAAAAATATATTCACCTTCCGAGTCTCGGGTATTGGCCAGCGACTGGAGCTGTTCAAGCAACCCTTCTATTTCCACACTCGCACTGCGGCGGGTTTCAACGGACTGGGAGGCATTGTTGGCCTGAACCACCAACTCCCTGACCCGTTGCAGCACATTGCCTACATTGGCAAGCACCGTATCTTCCAGTGCCAGCTGCCCCTCGGCCAAATTACCATTGCGCTGATACTGATCCAGCAACGCCATATCTTCATTGAGATTCAAAATCTGCACAGCCGCTACCGGATCATCTGAGGGAACCTGGATACGCTTGCCAGTAGCCAGCTGTTGTTCCGTTTTGGCCAACTTGCTCTGCTGATCAAGTATTCCCGAAATTCCCTGCTGAAAGATTTGTACACTGGATAAACGCATATTGGCACCCACCTATCGACGGACAGAGCTGAGCAAGGTCTGGAACAACTCATCGGCCACCGCAATTATCTGCGCAGCAGCCTGATAGGCCTGCTGGTAGCGGATAAGGTTTGCCGCCTCCTCGTCCAGATTCACACCCGATACACTCTCTCGCGCTGCAACCGACTGATCCAGCAGCACCTGTTCGGTGCCAAGTGCTTTTTCTGCCTGGCGGGTTTTAACCGCAACATCGGCGACCGTGCTTGCATAGGCCTCCTGATAACTGACCGTACCATTCATCAGCTCCCTGGATATTTGCAGCGAGGCCAGATTCAATACATTGCCATTGTCACCGGTACCATTGGTATTATTTTCTATGACCAGCTCATCACCAGCCTGCGGCACGCCATCGATACTGAACTCGAAGCCGGCAAGACTGAACGATTTGCCAGCACTCTCTGTGGCAGGGTTATAGGCCAAAGGACCGCCGGCCATACCGGACATATCGAAACCGGGCACCCCCGCTCCGAGTGCATCGGGGTTAAACGTCAATGTCACTGTACCGGCCAGCGGCAACCCTGATGTATCACTGACACTGAAGCCGGCAATATCGGCTGAACCCTGATTTGACAAAACCTGCTGAGCGCGGAGGGGCGATGCGGCGGCAAAATCTTCCGGCCGACTCAGCGCCACAGCAAATTGCCCGACGGCCAAACGGGTGGGCTGAATCAGAAAGCTGTCACCACTGGCGGGAATGCCGGCAGCACCAATCGTCAACCCGCCCACTGAAAATGGACCTGTACCGCTTTGACTGCTGTTATTGGTAAGGTTGGTCAAGACCCACTGGCTACCGTCAAAACGAAGATTGTAGTCATCACCGGTCAGCGCGGTGGCGTCAGTAATGGTGGCTGACACTGATGCCGACCCGGTGTTGGCAGGATGCTCTGTCGACGTTGCTGTCAGCGGCTGAAAAAAATCTCCGCCGGAATTACCGTCCAGATCAATCCCGAGCTGATGTTGCTCATTGAAAGTGGATGTCAGTCCAACGGCAATCAGTCCGAGTTGATTGGCCGCAGGATTCAGTACACCCTCCCGGAAATCCAGGACGGCACCCAGCGATCCACCACTGAGAAAACGGGTGATATCCGAGACATTGCCTCCTGCGCCGGAAATGCCAATCATGGTCTGGGTACTATCGAATGGATTACTAACGGTTTGAAACGACTCGGCATTACCGCCAACCACCAACGCCTGCCCTTTGCCAATCATCACGTTAATGGCACCATCGGATTGGGTCACGGTGGTGACTCCAACATACTTTGCCAGCTGGCTGAGCTGTTGGTCACGCTTGTCCAGCAAATCGTTCGGCACAGTTCCACCGGATTGACCCGTGGCGCTGACAATCTGCTTGTTCAGGCTGGCGATACTGGCCGCCAGTGAATTAATCTCACCTACGGTACCCTCTATCCTGGCATTGACTTCGCTATTGAGGCTGCGCAGATTGCTGTCCAGGTAGTGAAAACGGTCTGCCAGCGCTTCTGCCTGTCCGAGCAGTACCTGGCGCTCAGGCAATGATCCGGGATTGTTGGCAACATCCTGTACGGCACTGAAAAACTCCCCGAGCACAGGCGCCAGACCGGCATTATCGTTACCGAGCATGCCATCCAGCCGGGAAGACAACTGATAAAGCGTATCGAAACCGCTTTGGGAAGATGTACGGGTACGGACTTCCGAAACCAGAAACTGATCGTAAATGCGCTCTATGGAGTCCACTGTCACCCCTGAGCCAATATAATTGCCTCCACTCAGCTGGGGCGGCAAGGTATCAAAGTCAGCCCGCTGGCGACTGTATCCATCCGTATTCACATTCGCGATATTTTGCCCGGTGGTATTGATCGATTGCTGCAAGGAAAGCAGTGCCGATGTGCCGATGTTAAAAATATTTGCCACGATGCCTTATCCTGCCTGGCAGTCCAGTGAATGGACGCACTGATGGGCTAACCCTAGGTACCAGTTAGCGACTCTTTTCCGGAATTCTTTAATTGGTTAACCAGATTGCTGTAGTTACCCCTTTCCAGAATACCCAGAATTTTTTCGGCATATTTTGGATCGGTGGCATAGCCCGCCTGCTGCAACTCTGTCAGAAATGCTTTGCTGTCGGATACTTTCTCCAGCGCACCCTGATAGCGCGGATTGTTTTTCAGAAAACTCACATAGTCCTTGAACGCGGTGGACAGTGAGTCATATACCCTGAAGGCTGCTTTTTCCAGGGCTGCCAGCCCATCCCTGAACTCCATGGTATTGACAATAGAGGAATCGCCTCGCCATCCATTCCCTACCTTGATACCAAACAGATTAAAGCTGCTGCTGCCGTCTGCGGCCTGAATAACTTTCTTGCCCCAACCCGTCTCCAGCGCTGACTGAGCCACCAGAACGGCAGGGTCCAGACCGAGTTCACCGGCGGCGACCACCGCATCATCCCAGACTGCCTGTATAAACTCTTCCGGCGAAGTTGCCAGGCCATCCTGCCCTGTGGCGCTGACGGCTCGCACAACTGACTGCCTCTCTGCCGCCGGGGGAATTAACCCGGGCACGTCCCGCTGCACCCTCAATGGAGGTCGCTCAAGGGAGACCAACGGCTGCACGCCCCCCACCTCATCAATTACCGGTTCAGTCTGCGCCCCACCGCCCAATTGAGTGACAAGAATCTCTGCCAGACCAATACCACCCTGCTGTGAGAGCTCAAGCGAAATCTGCTGGTCAAACATCTGCTGATAGGTATCCAGCTGACTGCTGTCGAAAAGGCCGCCATCTACGGTGGCATCTCGCATAGACTTGAGCATCATCTGCACAAAAAGAGACTCAAACTGTCCGGCCACTTCGGAAATAGCCGTCCCTGGAGCCTCGCGAGCATGGCTGCGCAACGAGGCCAACCCCTGGATATCCATGAATGTCGACGTCATTGCCTCTGCCATGGCTAGATCACGATCAAGCGGGCACGCAGCGCACCCACACGCTCCAATGCCTCCAGAATCGCCACCAGATCACCGGGGGCGGCACCGACTTTGTTGACAGCTTCCACCAGGTCATTGAGTGTCACGCCCGCATCCAGCAGGAACATGCGGGTACCCTCTTGCTCCACCGACACTTCGGATTCGGGCGTCACCACCGTATTGCCTCTTCGGGCGAAAGGCTCCGGCTGGCTGACGTTGATGTTTTCGTTGATCGTCACAATCAGGCTGCCATGAGCCACGGCGGCGGGTTCAAGCCGAACTTCCCGGCCAATCACCACCGTGCCAGTCCGCGAGTTCACAATAACCCGGGCCGGGGCACTGGCTGGCTTTACCTGCAGATTTTCCAGCATTGAAACAAAAGCCACTTTTTCTGCCGGGTCCAGTGGTGCACGGATTTCCACAGAGCCACCATCGAGAGGCCGGGCCACCCCCTCTCCCAGAGACTCATTAATACTGGTCGCCACACGAAAAGCTGTGGTGAAATCCGCAGCATGAAGATTCATCACCAGTGAAGCATCGTGATTGAATGGGCTGACCACACCCCGTTCCACCGTTGCCCCGTTGGGGATGCGGCCGGCACTGGGCACATTGACTGTCACACTGGAGCCATCGGCACCATCTGCACCAAAGCCGCTGACTAACAGGTTGCCCTGGGCAACCGCATAGGTCTGTCCATCAGCACCCTTTAACGGCATCATCAGCAGTGACCCCCCGCGCAGACTTTTTGCATTGCCGAGTGAGGAAACCGTGACATCAATGGTCTGGCCGGGTTTCGCGAAAGGGGGCAGCTCCGCATGAACCATCACAGCCGCAACATTCTTCAACTGGAGATTGACATTGGCCGGCAGCGATACACCCAGCTTGGCAAGCATGCTCTTGACACTTTGCACGGTAAACGGTGTCTGGGTGGTCTGGTCGCCGCTGCCATCCAGACCAACCACCAGGCCATAACCAACCAACTGGTTACTGCGCACACCATTGATGGAAGCGATGTCCTTGATGCGCTCTGCAAATGCCCAGGGGGTAGAAAAAATAGAAAGCAGGCATAGAGCAACCGTACAGACTCTGGCGCTAGTACCCATGAAATTCTCCTAAAATGGCCACAGTGGACTCATAAAGAAACGCGACAACCACCCCACCATATTCACTTCCGCCGGTGCCCCGGTGCCGCCGTAGGAAATACGGGCATCGGCTACCATGGTCGAAAGAACCGTATTACTGGAGGAGATATCCACCGGGCGAACGATTCCTTTCAGGCGGATGTACTCGTGCCCCTGATTGATCTGTATCCACTTTTCACCCTGTACATAAAGGTAACCATTGGGCAGCACCCGGGCGACGGTGACAGCGATGCTACCCGTCAGACTATTGCGCTGATTACTGGCACTTTCTCCCTCAAAACCACTGGCGGAGGAAAGGTCAACCCCCAGGTCAAAGTTGGAACGGTTGCCGATAATAGGGTCTGCAATCGACGTATTACTGCTTTTGTCGAGGGTGGTGTCGCTACTCTTTGCAGCATTGGTGGCCTCTGCCAGAATCACCGTAACCACATCGCCTACCTGCCGGGCTTTGG
Source organism: uncultured Porticoccus sp. (assembly GCF_963975625.1). Classification (NCBI taxonomy): domain Bacteria; kingdom Pseudomonadati; phylum Pseudomonadota; class Gammaproteobacteria; order Cellvibrionales; family Porticoccaceae; genus Porticoccus; species uncultured Porticoccus sp. The sequence continues at coordinate 14,000 of NZ_CAXBHS010000008.1, read as the reverse complement.
CGTCCTCGAACAGGCTGACATTCTGCTCAGCCTGATAAATGGCACCCGTGGGCAACTGCCTGTCGGCGCTGTCCATTTCAGGCAATTCCACCGGGGCATAGTCCGGATGACTCTCCCTGGGCATGCCACTGCAGCCTGCCAGCAACGAGCCGAGCAGCATAAACAGCAAACTGAATGATGCGAACCTCATTTGCTTCACCATATCTAGAGGTTACTGGCCACATACTGGAGCATCTGATCCGTGGTAGATATTGCCTTGGAGTTCATTTCATAGGTTCGCTGCGTCTCGATCATGTTGACCAGCTCTTCTACCACATTGACATTCGAGCTCTCCACATACCCCTGAAACACTGTTCCAAGGCCATTCAGACCGGGGTTACCGGTCTGCGGTGAACCGCTGGCATTGGACTCGAGAAAGAGATTTTCTCCAATGGGCTGCAACCCCGCGGGATTCACAAAATCCGCCAACTGGATTGTCCCTACCTGGCTGACAGCGGAGGAATCCGGCTGCCTGACCGATACCGTACCGTCGGAGCCAATATTCACCGAAAGTGCATTCTCCGGCAGCGTCACCGAAGGCTGGAGAATATAGCCGGCAGACGTCACCATCTGCCCTTGATTGTCAACCTGGAAGGAACCGTCCCGGGTATAGGCCTGAGTACCATCGGGAAGCAGAATCTGGAAAAAGCCGCGTCCCTGAATGGCCATATCCAGCATATTTTCGGTTTGTGCCAGGTTCCCCTGGGTAAACAGTTTTTCTGTAGCCACTACACGGACACCCGTACCTATCATCAAGCCCGAGGGCAACTGGGTATCCTGGGAGGACTGAGCGCCCACCTGACGAACATTCTGATACAACAGATCTTCGAAAATAGCCCGGCTTCGCTTGTAACCGGTTGTGCCGGCGTTGGCCAGGTTGTTGGCAATATTTGACATCTTGGTCTGCTGGGCATCCAGCCCGGTTTTTGCAATCCACAGTGCTTGATTCATTGGTCAACTCCCTAGCTTATTCTCATCAATGCCGCAGAAGAGCTATCCAGCTCCTCGGCAGTTTTGATCATTTTTACGTGACTCTCGAACTGACGTGCCAACTCGATCATTCTCACCATGGATTCCACGGTATTCACATTGCTGCTCTCCAGCGACCCCGGGATCAGCCTTATGTTCGCGTCTTCAACTGCAGGCTCTTCCCCCTGAAGGCGAACCAGACCGTCTTCACCTTTCGTGAGCAGAGACGGGTCGGGATTTACTACTCTGATGCGATCAAATTCCACCAGAGTATTGGGATCTTCTCCGAGGGGAACGATAGAGATAGTGCCATCGGTACCAATGCCCAGTTGCGAATAAGGTGGCAAAGCAATAGGGCCCGCCTTACCGAGAACGGATTGCCCGGCACCGTTGGTTAACTGGCCGAACGAATCGATACGCAGGTCGCCACGTCGAGTCAGCGCTTCTGAACCATCCGGGGCCTGCACCGCCATCCAGCCTTCTCCATTGATCGCCACATCCAGATCACGGCCGGTAGCGGTAATCACGCCTTCACGAAAATCGACTCCCTGGCTCCTGATTCCTGCATAAGCGCGACTCTCATGACCGGCACCCGAAAGATAAGCGCTGCGTGCCGCAACCAGATCAGCACGAAAACCGGTGGTCGACGCGTTGGACAGGTTATGGCTATTCGCTGCCTGAGCCAGCATGGTTTCCCTGGCACCGGAAGCGGCTATATAGACGAAATGATCCATGGCTCAATCACTACCTGCTAGCGGATATTAATAACGGTTTGTGTAATCGCATCTTCTGTCTGAATCACCTGGGCATTTGCCTGAAAATTGCGCTGGGCAATAATCATATTCACTAACTGCTCGGTAATTTCCACATTGGAATCTTCCAGCGCCCCGGACTGAATCACCCCCAACCCGGAGCTGCCAGGTTCACCCAGGGTTGCCGCACCAGATGAGAAAGTCTCCGCCCAACTGGTACCGCCGAGAGGTTGGAGACCATTTGGGTTGGCAAACCCTGCAATAGCCACCTGTCCCAGTGCGCGAGCCTGGCCATTGGTGTAACGCGCAAAGGCAACCCCGGTATTATCAATTTCCAGCCCACGCAGCTGGCCCGTAGTAAAGCCATCCTGAACAATCGTACTGACTGCAAAATCAGACCCAAACTGAGTACCCTTGGATAAGGAAACAGTAAAGCTCTGAGCACTGGCACCTGTGGGTGCGCCTGCGGAGTTAAGGGGTGTCCAACCAGCAATATTGACCTCTACCGGCAAGGTGGCAGGATCAAATTGACCGTTTGACTGGAACGTCAGCGTATCTGGTCCAGACGTTGTCACACCATCAACCAGCGTATGAACTTCCCACTGGTTAGCCGTTGATGTTTTCACAAAAAACGTACTTAACACGTGAGGGTTGCCCAGTTCGTCGTAAATCGTTGTAGAGCTGGTGGCATTGAAAGAATTACTGTCAGGACTGGTGGGGGGCACAGCAAAAGCATCGAAGGGCCCGCCAAAAGGAACCAGCGGTGCAGTCTCTCGCGAGTCAAGATTTAGCGTAATGTCTACTGAACCAGTGGGGTTGGGCTCAATCAGGGAGGTGTCCAACTGCAAATCACCCAACTGCCCGTTGATATTTCCCAGGTTATCGGCTTGAAAAGCCTGGAGCCTCTGGCCTTCGCTCGTCACGATAAGACCTTCACGGTTCACCTGAAAGTTGCCCGCACGGGTATAAGTCGATGCGCCCTCATCGCTCAGCAAAAAGAACCCGCTACCGTTAATGGCCAGATCAAGCGCATTATTGGTGAAGCTGATATTCCCCTGGGTAAATTCCTGGGTTACTCCGGCCAGACTGACGCCTTTACCAATGGCATTACCACCAGCACCCAACAGGCTGGTGGCATACACATCAGAAAATTCCGCCCGTGATAACTTGAACCCGGTAGTGGAACTGTTTGCAATATTGTTACCGACCACCCCCAAATCCGCGCTTGCCGCCTTGATGCCCGATACTGCTGTACCAAATGCCATGTTTTATCTCCTGACCTTGCGTCACTGAATTTCCAGATTTATTTAATGAAAGCTTTTTACGGATGATATCGAGACCTGGCTACCATCCGCCAGGTTTAGCAATACGCCACTACCGTCGCCGGCCACACTGACTGACTCGACCCGCTGGCGGGGATAAACCGACACGGCTTCGTTCTGACCATCTATCCATGCCTCCGCGCTCAAACGATAGCGGCCGGGCGCAACGGTATTCCCCTCAGCATCGGTTCCATCCCAGCTGACGTTCAGGTTACCCTGCTCAGTCGCACCGAAAGATCTGCTATAAATGAGCTGGCCACTCTGATCCTGGACATAGAGCTTCAAACTGGTGGCGTCCCCAGGCAGCGCAACCGTTGCGTTGAGCTCACCCCCCTCTTCCGCCAAGTAACCCATATTTGAGCTGGTGGATACTTCCTGTCCTACCAGGCCCGCTGCCTGCAGGGCCTGATTGGCATACAACACTGACGACAGGCCGCTAAACCCGCCCTGCAGGTCCTGAATACCCGACACAGTGCCAAACTGGGCAAGCTGACTGATAAATTCCAGATTATCCATGGGCTTGGTTGGGTCCTGATTCTCAAGCTGCGTAACCAGCAGCGTCATAAAATCTTCCTGTCCCAGTTCATTGGGATTATTCTTAATGGTTTCCCCTTGCACTGTGCTGGGGAAAAGCTCTGACAGACTGGCTACGCTACTCATAATCATTCCTTCCTGATGCTTATCGCTTAACGACCCAGACTCAAGGTCCTGAGGATGAGCTGTTTGGTTGTATTCATTGCCTCGACACTGCTTTGATAGGAGCGGGAGGCAGAAATCATATTTGCCATCTCTTCTACGATGTTCACATTAGGCATGTAGATAAAACCATTTTCGTCCGCCATCGGATGCGACGGCATGTATTCCTGACGGGCCGCAAGCTTGGATTCCACCATTCCGGAAACCCGTACACCAACTGCGTCACTACTGCCACTTACCGCATCGTAAGCAGAAGTAAAAACCGGGTATCTTGCCCGGTATGCAGTCTCTGCACTGCCACTCACCACGTCGGCATTTGCCATATTGCTCGAAATGGCGTTTAACCTGACACTCTGTGCGGAGAGGGCCGTACCGGAAATATCAAAGACATTAAACAGACTCATAGTCACTCTCCACGCAGTGTCTGCAATGTGGATTTGATTCGGGCACCAAGGAAATCAAGACTGGCCTGATAGCGAATCGCGTTCTCCATAAATGCCCCATGCTCACGATCTGTTTCAACCGTATTCCCGTCCAGTGACGGCTGAACAGGAACCCGGTACATCCCCTCTTCCTTATCGATACCGTTCACGGTCATGTGGGCTTTATTGGTTTGCAACAATTCGTAGTCCCCTGTGGCCCGACCAAGCGCAGCCTGAAAATCAATGTCTTTTGCCTTGTACCCAGGAGTATCCGCATTGGCCAGATTCGCGGAGATCATTTCTGTACGCTGCGAACGCAGCGCCAGGACCGACGGAGAGATACCAAAAACTTTGTCAATTACATTCATTTATTCAAACCTCTACCCTTTTCCTATACAGATTGCGTGCCAACATATTTAATTCTTTTATTTCAATGACTTAAATAAAATTAACGGCAACACTGACAGCCGATCCATCGGCAACCCTTCACCCCGGCGGCAAAGTTTGCCGCCCATGACAACTGGCACGGTTAATGCTTAAACAAGGGGGAACTCATTATTTTCCAGAGCAAATGACAAAAATTTGGCGCTTCCAGTTGTTACCCTGCCTGCTACTGTCAGCTATCTGCCAGGGAGTTTTTTCAAATCAGGGTAATCAATCTTTGCAAAGCATCACGGATACCGTTGTTCTTGCCGGTAAAAGAAGAGCCCAGGCTCTCGGCTATGACAATGTGAAGGTCCAGGTTCGCCCTCTGGATGAACGACTAAGGTTGCCCGACTGCGAACAACCTCTGGATACCTTTATGCCACCGGGAGCCCCTTCCCTCGGTGCCGTTAATGTTGGTGTGCGCTGTGCGTCCAGCCAACCCTGGACAATTTATGTGCGCGCACATATCTCTGCCCAACGGGCAGTACCGGTGCTGGCAAGACCGTTGGCACGCAACACTATAATCAGTGAGGCCGATCTCACTGTTATTGACCAGCCCATCGATATGGCCATCAGTGGCGTTGTCTACGAAGTGGAGCAGATTATCGGGATGGAGCTAACGAGATCACTCGACGCTGGCTCCACAATAGGAGTCAATCAACTCAGACCCCCGAAAGTGATCAAACGGGGCCAACAGGTCACACTGGTCGCCGGGGCCGGTAATTTGCAGGTGCGAATGCAGGGCAAAGCCTTGGGAGACGCCACAGCGGGTGAACGTGTACGTGTAACAAACCTGAGCAGTAACCAGCAGGTGGAAGGTGTTGCCAATTCCGACGGGACTGTAAGCGTGCCATAATAGCACCCAGTATGTGCACTAAAGTTTTTCTATTTTTTGCCGCTATGATTCAGGAGAGATGGCCTACCAGCTATGAAACCTATAGAGAGTGACATGAACATCAAACCCACCAGAGCTGACCTGAACCAGGGTTCGCAGCGAGCTGGCAGCACATCCGAAAAATCACGCACCGATTCTCGGGACGGCGCATCGTCCACAGGGCAAAACGATAGCGTCACACTGACCACTGCAGCAACGGAAATGCTCAAGCTGGAAGCAAGCCTGTCCCAAATCCCTGACATTGACAGCCAGCGGGTCAATGCGATTAAAACGGCGATAGCCGATGGCCAGTATCAGATTGATACTGACAAAATTGTCAAAAAGCTGCTGCAAACCGAGCGGGACCTTTTATAACTTATGGATCACGGGTTATAGCTTATGGATCACGAGCCGGAAAAGAATTTCGCCAACTTGCTGGTTTCAGAGCTAAACCAATTGTCTTTATTGCTTGATGTTCTGACAAGAGAAACCGAAGCGCTCCTCTCAACCGATATTAGTGAGATCGAGGCTCTTACCGAGGAGAAAAACCGGTTGTTGGACTCCCAGCGCCATGCAACCCATGCCCGGGAACAATTCATGCAGAAAATGACTGGAAGCAAGGGCCGGGAGGGTATGGAAAAATTGGCCTCGGATAGTATCAACCCAAAACCGTTAATGGCCACCATTAACGATCTAAACGACCTGGCAACACGCTGCCAGGAGATAAACCGCCACAACGGCAAGCTCATTCTAAAACAACAGCGTTATGCCACCAGCGCACTCAACATTCTGCGTCAGGAAAATACCACACCCACCTACTCCAACCAGGGGGATAAGGTTTCGGCCACCAGCACACGCTCATTCGGAAAAGCCTGAGCTAATGGACACCCGGACAATGACTGACACCGTTTTTTCAGCGGATTCAATTACCGCTCTGCTGAAAAATTTTCAGCAGGCCCGGCTGCCACTACAGGTGGGATTCGGCAAAAAGAATGTTACTCACACCTCCTATCTGGTCAGCATGACAGACAACTGGTTGCATATAGACCAGCTGATCCCCAAGGAAGGCAACAAACAACTCAAACCCGGCGACGACCTGACGATACGGGTGAGCCATGGCGGCACCCTTTACCAATTCAAATCCAGACATCTGTCCCCGACCATTGAGAAAGACGGCTTTCCCTGTCACAAGATCGCCTTCCCCCAACAGCTTGATTTTTCAGAGCAACGCACCAGCTTCAGGGTGCCGATACGAAGGGAGCAGGCACCCTCGGTTAACATATTGACCCACGACGGACAAAGGCTTCGTGCGCAGCTCGAAAACATTTCAGATAACGGTCTCTGCATCAGATTACATGTACCGCAAGCGATCAGTGACACACAGCTCGTCCATTGCGAAATCAACTTTACTGACTTCGAGCCCTTATCACTCGACGCTCAGGTCAGGCACAATAAAGCCGCCCCGCAGGTACCAGCCAGCAGAATTGGTATGGAGTTCAGCTCACTATCCAGTTTAACTCGCAAACAACTCAACCAATGGTTGATGAAATTGCAACGGCATCATATCCGCACTGGCCTGCCGGCCTGAAAACCGTCAATTTTCCGTCTACCAGACAGCCGAAAAATACAAACAAATAAACTCGCCATTTATTTGTCAAAGAATATGTGATGCATCATAATGGTTTGTCGTTGTCTCATGCGCACTATCCATCAGAATTTGAGCCACTCTTCATTCGGCTTACCATGGACATATCTGTTTTATGGAAAAAGTAATACCGATAAACACTTCGCAAAACGCAGTGAAATCCTCGGCGGATCGTTCGCCAAAAAACCAACCATCTCATCAAGTGATCTCCGACAAAAACCAGTTGAGGCTTCACCAAAGGCTTCAGGGTTCACTTGATCTCGGCTCCCTGATCAATCACTTTTTCGTTTGGTTAAGCGAGCAACAACCCTTGAGTAGCGTTGAATATGTTTATCCTGATGAGGATATCTCTCTGATATCGGGGTCACTGCGGGTTCATCAGGCCCACTACACTTTGAGACTACAAAAACGTTACCTGGGGGAATTGACCATCAGCAGCCAAAAACGCTTCTCTGAACAGGATCTGTTTGTTCATGAACAAAGTATTGGTTACCTTGCTCACTACCTGAAAAATGCCCTGGACTTCCGGGCAATGGAAAAAATGGCCTTCTATGATGCGTTAACCGGTGTCATGAACAGAAAATCACTGGACGAACTACTACCCAAAGAAACCAAACGAGCTGAGCGGCATGGTTATCATCTGTCAGTCATGATGATTGATATTGATAATTTCAAAATAATCAACGATCAGGTCGGTCATATCGGCGGTGATCAGATACTAAAACACGCATCAAAAGCCATCAGGCAAGTACTGCGTATTTCGGATCTCCCCTTTCGTTTTGGAGGAGATGAATTTGTGCTGATATTACCTAACACAGATCTTGTTGGCGCCCACAGTGCCGCAAAACAGATCATGTCATCCTTAGGCAACTCGGCTGTTGAAATAAACAACCACAGCATTACGCCGAGAGTCAGTATCGGTTTGGCCTCATATCGTCATGGAGAGCATCACGAAGAGCTCATAAGACGATCTGATCAGGCACTCTACGATGCAAAAAAGAATGGTCGGAATTGCATTTGTTGATTTCTACTTCGTTAATTATAAATTAACGAAGCCAGTAGCTGATCAAATTCAGTAAGCGTTTTTCTCGTCCTCTCTGAAAAAGCAATGTAGAACTCACATTGTCAGCATGTGTTACCATGTCATATTGTTTTAATTACCTCTTTAGCACTCAATAAAATCAAACTGGCTAAACATGATTTATTGTCTGCAAATCGCCATTCCATAGGGAGCAAACATTTATCCACTGCGCCCATAAAGTTAAAAGGCAAAGAAATATTGTGAAAGGGGAAAATCTGGACAAAAGAAAATTTAGCGGAAACCGGGTCATTGCCAGATGTGAGATAACCCTCAAGAATCTGGACCCATTCGCTTTTCATGAGGCCACCAAGTCTGGCCATATGGTGTTAAACATCAGGGGTGGTTGCCTCTATCTGAATGAAGGGGCAACGGAAAAAGTTCTGGAGAAAATGTTTCCCGATGGCAAGAACACTGTGTTTAAGGAAATCAGACTATTTTCTGATTTGGACGACGTGATTGTCATCAGAGACATCAAAGCTGCTTTTCTCAGGATCCGGCGGGGTAAAAAAAGAGCGGGCATAGTTGTCCGCTTTGTAGATATTTCAGAAGAGCACCTCGACGAACTCAGCAGCCTCATAAATCGTCTTCCCTTAATTGAGGGTGACGAAGAAGCAGTACTTCCCTCCGAAAATGCCATTAAGCCGACCTAGCCAGATATCTTGGCTGGCGTGACATGATTCTAATCACTATTAGCGCCCCACCCTGTGGATCTTTTGGGAAGAGAAATGGCGATAGTAGTGAGGAAGGTCTCAGATCAGGCAACCTGGACCGGAATAGTATTTGACGCCCGAACAATTTTGTTGCATTCGTCCAGATAAACCAGTTTAGGCTTGTGCCGAATCAACTCTTCTTCGGTGTATTGGGCATAAGTGGCAATAATAAGACGATCGCCCACCTGACACTTGCGGGCTGCAGCGCCATTCACAGAAATAATACCGGAGCCGTGTTCTGCACAAATAATGTAGGTAGTGAACCGTTCACCATTGTTTACATTGTAGATGTCGATCTGCTCAAACTCTCTCAGCCCCGCCATCTCCAGCAGGTTGGCATCAATAGCACAAGAACCATCGTACCAGAGCTCCGCGTGGGTAACACTGGCCATATGAAGTTTGCCTTTAAGCATGGTGTTCAGCATAAAGCGATTCCTCTAGTTCAGGGAAATATTATCAATTAAGCGGGCCCCGGACGTGTACATGGCGCCGAGAACAGTAATGTCCTGATCGTCATCTGCCGCCATTTGCAGTGTCTTGCTATTGCAGACACTGATGTAGTCGGCCCTGAAGCCAACGCCCTCAATCTGCTCACTGGCCTGTTTTTCAAGGGTCTTGTAATCACGATTACCCGCGTTTATCTGGCTCACAATCCAGTTGAGGCTGAGATACAGCTGATTGGCTTTGGGCCGTTCTTCGGGTGTCAAAAAACTGTTCCGGGAACTCATTGCCAGACCATCCGGCTCACGGTGGATCGGCGCCCCGGTAACCACGACGGGGACACAGAGATCTTCTGTCATACGACGGATCACGGCCAGCTGTTGGAAATCCTTCATCCCGAAAACTGCCTCGTCCGGTTGTACGATGTTGAACAGCTTGGTCACTACGGTGGTGACGCCCTCAAAGTGTCCCGGACGACTGGCACCACAGAGAACATCTGTCATAGTCGGGCAAATCACCCGGGTTTGTGTATCGAGGCCATTGGGATACATTTCCTGATCATTGGGATGAAATAGAAAATCACAACCGGCGTCGCGCAAACGACCAGAGTCAGCTTCAAGCGTACGGGGGTACTTATCCCAATCCTCGTTGAGACCAAACTGCAGCCCATTGACGAAAATGGAACAGACCACAACATCATTGGTCTGCTGTGCCTGTTTGATCAATGCAATATGTGCATCGTGCAAATTCCCCATGGTCGGTACAAAGCCGATTCGCTTTCCTGTGCTCCTCGCCGCTACCAGTGACTGGCGAAGGCCATTTACCGTATGAAAAATCTGCATAAGCTATCCGGAAAAGTCTGTAGGAACAAAATCGCTCAATCCTGAGCAAAATAATCTCTGGCAAGGTTTTCAAAGCGGGTGTATTTGCCAAGAAATGTCAGCTTGCAGGTGCCGATGGGGCCATTTCTCTGCTTGCCAATGATGATTTCGGCCACGCCCTTGTCGGGACTTTCTTCATTGTAGACTTCGTCGCGGTAGATAAAGACGACCACATCGGCATCCTGCTCAATGGCACCGGATTCACGCAAGTCCGAATTGATCGGGCGCTTGTTCGGGCGGTTTTCAAGATTACGGCTGAGCTGGGACAGGGCAATTACCGGGCAGTTGAACTCCCGGGCAATATTTTTCAGCTCCCGGGATATCTGTGAGATCTCATTGGTTCGATTTTCGGTGGCGACGCTGCCACTCATTAACTGCAGGTAGTCCACCAAGACCATGCCGGGCTGACCGTGTTCACGGGTCACCTGCCTGATCCGATTGCGCAGCTCCATGGGAGTGATACCCGGCGTGTCGTCGATAAACAGCGGTCGGTCCTTGAGGCGAGAGGCTGCACTGGACAGTCGCGGCCAATCATCTTCTGACAGGTTCCCGGCCCGCAATTTTGTTTGATCAATCTTGCCGAGGGAGGACATCATCCGCATAATCAGCTGGCTAGCTGGCATCTCCATGCTAAAGACCAGCACCGGCTTTTCCTGATGCAACACCGCGTGCTCTGCCATGTTCATGGCAAACGAAGTCTTACCCATTGAGGGTCGGCCTGCAACAATCACCAGATCCGATGGCTGCCAGCCGGATGTTTTCTCATCGAGATCGGCAAATCCGGTACTCAACCCGGTAATGTCAGCATCGCTGTTGAAAAGCTGGTCAATTCGCTCAACCACTTCTTTAAGCAGCTCATTAACCGATAAAAATCCACCCTGGTTGGGCCGGCTTTCGATAATCGCAACCAGTCTTTTTTCTGCCTCCGCCAGCAGCTTGTTACTGTCCCAACCCAACGGATTGTAGCCTTTTTTGACGATATCACTGGCAGCGGTAATCAGCTGCCGGATAATGGAGCGCTCCAGCACGATTTGTGCGTAAGCGTTGATATTTGCAGAACTGGGGGTATTGTTCGAGAGCTCAACCAGATAGGAAGAACCACCTATCTGATCTAGCTGTCGGTTATTCTGCAGGGTTTCGGAGAGAGTAATGATATCCAGCGGCTTCTGCTCGGCATTGAGCTGTCGCATGGTCTGGAAAATCAGTTGATGGTCGTTGGCAAAAAAATCTTTATCCGATATCAGCGAAGCAACAGCATCAAAGCCACTATTGCTGAGCATCAGGCCACCAAGAACTGCCTGTTCCGCTTCAATTGAATGCGGCAATTGCTGTTCCAGTGCTTCTCTATCTTCAACCATCTGACCCATCACCCGCCAACACGGAAACGGCACTGCCATGAGAAATGGAGTGCCGTGTTGTTACCAATTGTGATATCGCCTGAAACTGCCGACTTACTCAGCGATGACAGACAATTTAATCGGCTGGGTTACCTCAGCATGCAGTTGAATATCAACTTCATATTCACCAATTTCACGCAGGGCCCCTTCAGGCAACTTCACTTCGCTTTTGCTCACCTCGACACCGGCGGCGGTCACTGCGTCCGCAATGTCACGTGTACCGATGGAGCCAAACAATTTGCCTTCATCGCCTGAATTGGCGGCAATGACAATGGCTGGCAATGCAGCCAGTTGTTGGCCACGGGCTTCAGCGGCCGTGCGCTGCTCCAGTGCGGCAGCTTCAAGCTCGGCACGCTTGGCCTCGAACTCTGCCATATTGGCATTAGTGGCAAACACGGCTTTATTTTGTGGAATAAGATAGTTCCGGCCATAACCGGCCTTAACGTTCACTTTGTCACCAATGCTGCCAAGCTTGCCGACTTTTTCCAGAAGAATCACTTCCATCTCGAATATCCTCTCACTATTAATCTGTTGACACCGCCGGTTGGAAAACTAGTTTTTATCCTTCACCAGCCTGGTGCGTATGTTCAAAATACTGTCCAGCAAACCCAACCCGACCAGTACCAAACTCAGTGGGCCGATAATCACCAGCCCCACATAAAAAACTGCCAGCCAGTGCACGCCGACCTGGTAATGCATCACAGTAAAGTGAACCAGACCGATGCCCCCTAAAAATAAAGGCAATCCCAGCAATCCCGCCCAACTGCCGTACTCCTGAGGAGCCAGGTAACAGGCTGTCACACCCATAACCAATGACAGCGCCACCGCGGGAGAAAAGCGCAATTGATGAAACTCCCGCTGGAAACCTCCCTGGTTATACAACGCAGCCTGCCACCAACGTGCCAGTACCAAACAAGCGGCTGATGTCAGTGCTACCACATAAGCAATGACACCGAGCAAAAAAGTACGTCCCGGTTGAAATGGCGCAGCCCCGGTTTCACTTTGCTGCTGTAGTTGACTGAACATGCCGGCAACAAGTGCTTCCAACTCCCGGGCCGAATCGCTAAAAAGCAGATTGAGCACCACACTACCAATTGCACTGATAAACACCAACACCAACAGCGTTCGCGACCAGGACTGTGTCTGCCTCAACACCACCGATGACACCAAAACCGCCACCATGCCTGCCGAGGTGGCCAGGGTTATCATGGGACTGACACCACTGACGTAAAATGCAATCAGAAGAGGCAAGCAGCCCCACAACAAAATCAGACAACCCTCAGCGAACCCTTTACTCAGAGTCACCAGGCTGACCGTAGCCGGACTGAGCAGCGGCAGCAGGCTGCCAAAAAAGGCCACCACTGACGCCTGTATCCGTCCGCGCATGATGTACTGAGCCAGTGCCCGCATCAGCTGGTGCTACGAATTACTGGTGGCTGTCCGTATAAGGCAGTAATGCCAGTAAGCGCGCGCGCTTGATAGCAGTGGATAGCTGACGCTGATACTTGGCCTTGGTACCGGTAATACGGCTTGGCACAATTTTTCCAGTTTCAGAGACATACTGCTTCAGTGTTTCCAGATCTTTATAATCGATTTCCGGAGCACCTTCGGCACTGAAACGGCAGAATTTACGACGACGATTGAAACGGGCCATCTTTACTTCTCCTCTTCCGCTACTTCTTCTGACGGCGCATCAGCTGCATCATCGGCATAAGACGTGTCATCATCGTTGTCTGAATTATCAGCGGATGGGGCGCGTTGTCCCTCATCAGTACGCTGACTGTCAGATGCCGTTTCTTCAGTTCGGGTATCGCGACGATCGCTGCGGTGATCTGACTTCTCCGCTTTCATGATCGGTGAGTCACCCGTCACAGCTTCATCGCAGCTGAAGATTGCGCTGCGGATTACCGCATCGTTGTAACGAAATGCAGAACTCAGCTCATCCAGAACATCCTGACCACATTCAATGTTCATCAGGACATAATGAGCTTTGTGAATCTTGTTGATTGGATAGGCCAGTTGGCGGCGGCCCCAGTCCTCGAGTCGATGTACCGTTCCGTTGCCGGTGGCAATGGTGCTGTTGTAACGCTCGATCATCCCGGGAACCTGTTCACTCTGGTCCGGGTGAACCATAAATACGATTTCGTAGTGACGCATTGTCTCTCCCTACGGGTTATAGCTGCCCACCCAGTGCGGTGCAGCAAGGAGTATTGGCCCGATACAGACCAAGGGCGGGCATTCTACGGGTATGGCACTGCTATTTCAAGCGACATTTCAGGGAGTTACAGGGAGTATTTTCCAATCCCTAAATGAGTCTGAAGGCCGGGATTGAGTCAACCTGTGTT